>DATHYU010000463.1:0-8609 GCA_035458965.1 Acidimicrobiia bacterium
GGAACGCGGTGTGCGCCTGCTCAAGGGAGCGCGGGCGACGTCGGCCGAGGTGTCGGGCGACGAGGTCGTCGTCACCATGGAGGACGGGAGGATCGTTCGCGGGTCCCATTGCCTGCTCGCCGTGGGCTCGGTGCCCAACAGCGAGGGTCTCGGCCTCGACGCTGCGGGTATTGCGTCGGATCGCGGCTTCGTGCCGGTCGACCGGTTCCAGCGGACCAGCGTCCCCCACATCTATGCGGCCGGTGACCTCACCGGGCAGCTGCCGCTGAGCTCGGTGGCGTCGATCCATGGCCGCAAGGTCGCCCGGCACGCCCTGGGCATGGCGGTGACGCCGGTCGACCTCCGGAAGGCGTCGCAGGCCATCTTCACGGAACCCGAGATCGCCTCGGTCGGGCTCGAGGAGGCCGACGCCGCCGCAGAGGGCCGCAAGGTGCGGATCACGAAGGTCCCGTTCGCGGCGAATCCGCGCTCGCTCATCCAGGGGACGGCGCGCGGGTTCGTGAAGGTCATCTCCGATCCGGCGACGCACGTGGTCCTCGGCGGGACCATCGTCGGCCACCACGCGTCGGAGCTCATCGGGATGCTGGCGCTCGCCGTCCAGGGAGGGCTGCGGACCGACCTCTTCGTCGAGACGCTCATGGTCCACCCGTCTCTCGCCGAGTCCCTCGTCGACGCCGCGGACTGACAGGACCGTTCACCCGTGCAGATCCTGCTCGCCCTGGGCGCATCGCTGTCGTTCGGCGTCGCCGATCTCGCGGGCGGGCTCGCGTCGCGCCGCGTCTCGGCCGTTCGGGTCGTCGCGCTGAGCCACGTCACCGGCATGGCCGTCGCCCTCGGCGTCGCCCTTGTCGAAGGCAGCCCCATGACGGACGCGGTCGGTCTCGGGTGGGGAGCCGCGGCCGGTGTCGCCGGCGGTGCCGGGCTCGCCGTCCTCTATCACGCGATCGCGACCACCCGCGTCGCCGTGGCCGCTCCGGCGGCGACGCTCTTCGGAGCCCTCGTCCCCATCCTCTTCGGTGTTGCGATCGGCGAACGCCCCTCTGGGCTGGCCTGGACGGGCATCGCCCTGGCGCTGCCGGCCGTGGGGCTCATCTCGATCGTGCGCAGCGACGACGCGAAGGGATCGGCCGCCCGGTCGCTCGGCCTCGGCATCGTCGCCGGCGTCGGCTTCGGCCTGTTCGGCATCCTCATCTCCCGGACGGCCGATGCGGACGGGATGTGGCCGCTGGTGGCCGCGCGGGGGGCTTCGATCCTCCTGATGGCCGGGGTCGCCCTCGTCGCCACCCGGGGCATCGGTGTCGGGGGTACGGCGGCCCGGTACTCCCTGGTCACCGGCGTGCTCGACATGGCGGCGAACGTGCTGTTCCTGGCGGCTGCGCGCCGCGGGCCGCTGGCGCTGGCGGCCATCGTCACGTCGATGGCGCCCGCCTGGACGATCGGCCTCGCCCGCTTCGCCCTCGGCGAGCGGATCCGGCGCATCCAACTCGCCGGTCTCGGCCTCGCCGCCGGGGCGCTGGTGCTCATCGGCCTCGGCTGAAGTGGAGGTCAAGGGCAGGCGTCCCGCCGTCGATGGAGTCCCATGACGACGGTCTCATCGACGCTGCGCGCCACTGCGGCGACGCCCGATCAGGGGTTGCTCGACGAGTGGGATGAGCTCGCCGATCGATGTGGCGCCTCGCCGTTCGCCCGTCCCGGCTGGATCTCGGCCTTCGTCGAGGCCTTCGGTGGCGAGCTGCGGGTCGCGTCCGCACGCCGTGGCGGAGAGCTCGTGGCCGTCGCTCCCTTCCTCGGCACCCGGCGGCGGCGGACACCCACGAACTGGCACACCCCATGGTTCGAGACCGTTGCGCTCGACGACGAGGCCCGTCGCGCGGTGTGGTCCGTCGTGCTCGACGCCCCCGTCGCCGTCGTCGACCACGTCCTCGACGGCTCCACGGACGCCGCGGCGCTCGAGCACGTGCTCTCCGCCCGGGGAGGACGGTTCCGGGTCCGTGACCGCCAGGCCCCGCCCTACCTCGAGCTTCCCGGGAGCTGGGACGACTTCGTCGCAGCGATGTCGTCGAACCTGCGGGGTGACACCCGGAGGCGTTCCCGGAGGCTCGCCGAGCGGGGCGAGCTCCGGTTCGAGGTCGTCTCCGACTCCGACGACCTGGACGGGCTCCTCGACGAGGGTCTCGGCGTCGAAGGCTCGGGATGGAAGGTCCGGGAGGGCACCGCCGTGGTCTCGGATCCCGGCACAGAACGCTTCTACCGCTCGGTCGCCGCGTGGGCGGCGCCGCGAGGGATGCTGCGGCTCTGCTTCCTGCGAGTCGAGGGCCGGGCGATCGCGTTCGACTTCTCGGTCGAGGCCGACGGGCGCCACTACCTGCTCAAGACGGGCTACGACGAGGACTGGTTCAAGCTCTCGCCGGGGAAGGTCCTCCGGTGGGAGGTGCTCCGGCGATGCACCGAAGACGGGCTCGCCACGTACGAGTTCACCGGGGACGCAGCGGGCTGGAAGCAGGCGTGGACGTCAGATTCCCGGCGGACCATCCGATTCGAGGCGTTCGCACCCTCGCCGGCCGGTCGCCTCTCATGGCTCGCGTGGCGCATCCGGCGGGTTGCCGGGGCTCTCCTGGGCCGGCTGCGACGCGGCTAGCGGACGATGGCGAGGACCTGACCCGACGACACCTTGTCGCCGGCCTGTACCCGCATCTCGACGATGGCCCCGTCGACCGGCGACTTGATCTCGTTCTCCATCTTCATGGCCTCGAGGATGAAGAGCGGGGTGTCCGCCTCGACGTTCTCGCCGGCCTTGTGATGGACCTTGACGATCGTGCCCTGCATGGGCGCCGTGATGACACCCTCGCCGTCGGTCGTCTCCCCCGCCTTCTGGAGCTTCGGGGGCCGCCGCCGGGGCGGGGGCCGCCGGCCACCCGGAGCGGCGGGGGCGGGGATCTCCGGGGCCCAGAGGCGGATCGTGAAGCGTCGGCCGCCGACCTCGACCGTCATCTCGCGCTCGGCGAGCTCCTCTTCCTCGGGCATCGCCGGCGCCGCCGGATGTGAGACCGAGGACAGGTCCATCTCGTCCTCGACGGTCCGGGTGTGGTGCGTGCCCGCGACGAACGATTCATGGTCCAGGGCGAGCGCATGGAAGGGGATCGTCGTCCTGATCCCCGTCACGAGGTACTCGTCGAGGGCGCGGCGCCCCCGGGCGATCGCCTCGGCGCGGTCGCGGCCCCACACGACGAGCTTGGCCACGAGGTTGTCGTAGTACTGGCTGACCGACGAGCCGGCCCGGTACCCGCTGTCGACGCGGACGCCGAAACCCGCAGGCTCGCGGTAGTCGACGATCGTGCCGGGATTCGGCATGAAGTTGCGTCCGGGATCCTCGGCGTTGATGCGGAACTCGATGGCGTGGCCGCGCGGCTCGACCGAGTCGAAGGAGAGCGGCTCACCCATGGCCACGCGCAGTTGCTCGCGCACCAGGTCGATGCCGGTGACCATCTCCGTCACCGTGTGCTCGACCTGGAGCCGGGTGTTCATCTCGAGGAAGTAGAACGTGCCCTCCTGGTCGAGGAGGAACTCGACGGTCCCTGCGTTGACATACCCGGCGGCGCGGGCGACCGCGAGTGCCGCCTTGCCGAAGGCGGTCCGCTGCTTCGCCGACATGACCGGTGACGGGGTCTCTTCCACGAGTTTCTGGTGACGGCGCTGCAGCGAGCAGTCGCGCTCTCCGAGGAACACGCCGTTGCCGTGGGTGTCGAAGATGATCTGCGCCTCCACGTGCCGCGGGTGCACCAGGTACTTCTCGACGTACACCTCGGGGTTCGCGAAGTAGGCGTCGGCCTCTCGGCGGGCCGCCTCGAACGCGCCCTCGACCTCGCCGTCGGACGAGACGACGCGCAGTCCCTTGCCTCCGCCACCGTGGGCCGCCTTGATCGCAACCGGATAGCCGTACTCGGCGGCGACCGCCTTGATCGCCTCGGGGTCGTTCAGCGGTTCGAGGGTGCCGGGGACGCCGGCGACGCCTGCCTCTTCGGCGGCGCGGCGCGAGGCGATCTTGTCGCCCATCGTGGCGATGGCCTCGGGCGGGGGGCCGACCCAGACGATCCCGGCCTCGATGACGGCCCGGGCGAAGCCGGCGTTCTCGGAGAGGAAGCCGTAGCCGGGGTGGATGGCCGAGGCGTGCGTCTCGGCGGCGACCCGGAGGATGGCCTCGATGTTGAGATAGGACTCGGCCGCCGGGGCGGGGCCGATGTTCCAGGCCTCGTCGGCCGTCTGGACATGGACGGCGTCGCGGTCGAGCTCGGAGTAGACGGCGATCGCCCGCATCCCCATCTCACGGACGGCCCGGATCACCCGGACGGCGATCTCGCCGCGATTCGCAATGAGGACGGATTGCATCGAAGCCATCCTAGAGAGGGATGTTCCCGTGCTTCTTCGGCGGGAGCGATCCCCGTTTCGTGCGCAGCATCTCCAGGGCCTGGATCAGCTGCGGTCGGGTCTCCCGAGGCTCGATGACCTCGTCGACGAGGCCTCGCTCGGCGGCGATGTAGGGGTTCGAGAAGCGGCGCTCGTAGTCCTCGATGAGCTCGCTGCGTCGGGACTCGGGGTCCTCCGATGCTGCGAGCTCGCGGCGGTGGATGATGTTCACGGCGCCCTGGGCGCCCATCACGGCGATCTCGGCGGTGGGCCAGGCGAGCACGACATCGGCCCCCACGGCCCGGGAGTTCATGACCACGTAGGCCCCGCCGTACGACTTGCGGGTGATGACGGTCAGCATCGGCACCGTGGCCTCGCAGTAGGCGTAGAGCAGCTTCGCCCCGTGACGGATGATCCCGCCGTGCTCCTGATCGACGCCGGGAAGGAAGCCGGGGACGTCGACGAAGGTCACGATCGGGATGTTGAAGGCGTCACAGAAGCGGACGAAGCGCGCCGCCTTCTCGGAGGCCTCGATGTCGAGGGTGCCGGCGAGCACGGCGGGGTTGTTGCCCACGATCCCCACCGAGTACCCGTCGAGCCGGGCGAACCCGACCACGATGTTTCCGGCGAAGTTCTCGTGGACCTCGTAGAACTCGCCGTCGTCGACGACCATCTCGATGAGCTGCACCATGTCGTAGGGCTGGTTCGGCGAGTCGGGGACGATCGACGTGAGGCCCTCTTCCATCCGGTCGGAGCGGTCGGCGGGAGTGAAGAACGGCGGCGGCTCCATGTTGTTCTGCGGGAGGAACGAGAGGAGGTAGCGAACCTCCTCGAGGGCGTGGCGGCCGTCGGGGCTCACGAAGTGGGTGACCCCCGAGATCGAGGAGTGGCTCCGCGCGCCGCCGAGGTGGTCGAAGGTCACGTCCTCACCCGTCACGGCCTTGATGACGTCGGGGCCGGTGATGAACAGGTGGCTCGTGCCCTCGACCTGGTACACGAAGTCGGTGATTGCGGGGGAGTAGACGGCACCGCCGGCACACGGGCCCATGATGACCGAGACCTGGGGGATGACGCCCGAGGCGCGCACGTTGCGCGAGAAGATCTTCCCGTAGCCGTCGAGGGCGAGGACCCCCTCCTGGATTCGGGCGCCGCCCGAGTCCTTCAGGCCGATGAGGGGTGCGCCGGTGTCCATGGCGAGATCCATGACCTTGCAGATCTTCTCGCTGACGACCTCGCCGAGGCTGCCCCCGAAGACGGTGAAGTCCTCGGCGAAGACGAAGACGGTCCGACCGTCCACGGTGCCCCACCCCGTGACCACCGCGTCGCCGGCCGGGCGGCTGTTCTCGATGCCGAACCCCGCTGCCCGATGGCGCACGAACTTGTCGATCTCGTTGAACGAACCCTTGTCGAGGAGGGCATCGATGCGCTCGCGCGCGGTCATCTTTCCGGCGTCGTGCTGGCGATCGACGGCTCGCTGGCTTCCTGCGTGCTCGGCTTCGCCGCGCAGTGTGCGGAGTGCTTCGATCCGCTCTTCGGTGCTCAAGGCGTCCCCTCGATATCCTCCCCGGTGGCGGTGAGTTGGACTCACCCCCACCCCGTATGGATACATCGTACGTCCTCATTTCGGTCGGCACCGTCGGCTCCACCCAGCACGAGGCCCGGAACCGGTTCTCGGGGCGTCCGGTCCTCGTCAGCGCGGAGCGGCAGACCGCGGGACGCGGGCGGACCGGCCGCCATTGGGTGCACGCCGACCGTGCCGTTGCGGCGTCGCTCACGTTCCGCCCGGCCTGGCCGGTGAATGCGTGGGACCGGCTGCCCCTCGTGTCGGGGATGGCCGCGGCATCGGCCCTCGGCCCGGCGGTGGGGCTCAAGTGGCCGAACGACCTCGTCGTCGGGGAGGACAAGGTCGGGGGCCTGCTCGTGGAGTCCGACGGCGAGGTCGTGGTCGCCGGGTTCGGTGCCAACCTCTACTGGAAGGAGCCCGTCGAGGGCGCCATCGGGCTCCTGGGCGTCGACCCGGGGCCCGACGCCGCCGACCTCATCGCCGAGCAGTGGGCCGAGGGCCTGCTCGCTCGTCTCGAGGCCCGCCCCGGGGAGTGGGGCCGCGACGAGTACGTCGCGCGGTGCACGACGCTCGGGCGGGACATCACCTGGGATCCTCAGGGTGCGGGCACGGCCGTCGACATCTCGCCGGACGGTGGTCTCGTGGTCGAGACGCCCGACGGCCGGGTCGTCCTGCGCTCCGGCGAGGTGCGGACGGTTCGACCGGCCTAGGAGTCGCCCGCCGGCCGCCTGCGGTCGCGCAGGATCCCGACGTAGAGGTCCATGAGGGCCACGTAGGCCTTCGAGTCGTCGGCGATCGAGGCGTCGACGTGCCGGTGGCGCAATCCCATGGCCAGGGCCGCGAAGCGCGCCCCGCGGAAGTAGGGGAGGAGCTGGTCGAGCGGGATCGCCCGGGCGCCCGGTGCCGGGACGCCGGGCAGGGGGGCGTCCTGACCCACGGGGGCGAGGCCGAGCCCGCGGGCGGCCTCGAGGACGCCGTCCTCGGGAAGTCGGTCGGCGAAATCGCGCGAGACGAACCGGAACCGCTCGTTTCCCCCGGCATCGAGGAGGACCACCGCCGGATGCGCCAGGCCCCGCGGGTCCTTCGGGTCGGCGACACCGTACGGATCGATCGCGCCGGTCCGGTCGGGGTCCGACAGCATCGGGAACGGCAGGTCGAGCTTCTCGACCATGGCGGCGTGCTGGCCGGGATCGTCGATGTCGATGACCGCGATCCGCACGCCGGCGGCGAGAAAGTCGGGGTGGTTGGATGCCAGGCTGACCAGCTGGCCGTTGCAGTACGGTCACCAGTCGCCGCGCATGAACACGAGCAGTACCGCCGTTCCCTGCTCCGACAGCGTCCACGGCGCCCCGGACTGGTCCGGAAGGGTGAAGTCCTGCATGGCCGCACCCTATCGGGTGCGGGCCGTCGGACGCCCGTCGCCTGCTGGCTACGCTTTCGCCCCGGGAGGTGACCGGCGCATGACCGCGATCAAGGGCGAAGGCAAGTACGCGATGCTGTACGGGTCGTACCGGCTGCCGGTCGGCCGTGACCTCTCTGCATACATCGCCCGTCCCGACCTCTCGGGGTCGTTCCCGACGATCGTCGTCGCTCACGGGGTCTGGGGCCTGTCGTCCCACGTGAAATCCGTGTCCCGCCGTCTCGCCCGGTACGGCTTCGCGGTCATCTGCCCCGACCTGTACCGCCGCAGCCTGCCCGGCCGCCTCGACGATCGTGACGACGCCGACGCCCGTTGGGCCGCTCTTCCTGCCGGCCGGGCCGCCCGGGATCTGGTGGAGGCCTTCGAGAACGCCGACGCCCTCGGAACGGATTGGGCCGACGGACGGCGCATCGGTGTGCTCGCGTTGGGAGCCGGCGGGGGCCCCGCGATCGAGGCGGCTCGAAGCATCGACGCCCTCGGTGCGATGGCGCTCGTGTATGCGCCGGTCACGGCGGACGGCCTGCGCTTGCTCGGCGTGCCCCTGCTCGGCATCTACGGCGCCGACGACGTCGTCGTCGCCGCCGCCGAGGTCCGTGACGCCCGTGAGGCGGCCGGTCGCGGCGAGTTCGCGCTGTACGCCGGCGTCGGTCACGACTTCCTGGATGAAATGCGTGAGGGGTACCATCACCCCTCCGCCGAGGATGCGCTCACCCGCATCACCGATTTCTTCGAAGCCCGGCTCGCAACGCCGGTCGGAGCCTGAGCGGGAACTCTCCCGAAGCCATCGACGTCTGAACTCCCGTGAGGCCACGCGTCGGCCTCGCCCTCCAGATCAGGGACATGCATGGACCCACGCACGCCTCCACCGGCGCCACCGCCCGCACCCGCCCCGCCCCGCCGGGCGTGGCTCCGACGCACCCTCATCGGATTCCTGATCGTCGCGAACATCGCCATCTTCGGGGGCCTGGCGGCCCTCCTCTTCGCCGCGAACGAGGTCGCGTCGTCGATCGACACGATCGCCTCGGACGACCTCCCCCTCGTCGACCCGCCGTCGCGCGCCGGGCAGCCCCGGACCTTCCTCCTCGTGGGCAGCGACAGTCGCGAGGGCGTTCCCGAAGAGGAGATCAACCTGTACGGGCGGTTCGGCGGGGAGCGGGCGGACGTGATCATGCTGCTCCAGGTCCTTCCCGACGACGGCCGGCTGCAGCTCCTCAGCATCCC
>DATHYU010000464.1:0-7003 GCA_035458965.1 Acidimicrobiia bacterium
TGACCGACGCCCCGGGCTCCAGCCGCTGCAGTCGATCGCGTCCGATCGCGATCCGCGTGCCGAGGCGGACGTCGACGACGGCGTTCACGTAGATGTACTCCGCCTCGTACGAGCGGCCGACGGCGGTCCGCATGTCGCCGATGGCGTCGTTGACGTCTCTCGCGATGGGCTCGACCTGCGTCAGATAGGCCGGCGTGCGGGGTGCGCGGGTCCCGACGGAGCAGGCGGCCGTCACGGCGGCGAGGGCGACGATGAGCAGGCGGCGCGTCACGGCCCCGGAGCGTACCGGGGTGTCAGCCGGCGATCTCACCGAGGTTGGCGAGCGCGTCGCCGCGGTTGACGAGCGGGCTCTGGGTCACGCCGAGGACGATGCCATCGACGGTCGCGCGGGCGGTGGATGCCCGCCCGCCGATCACGTCGCCGATCTCCGAGATCGCGTCGCCCTGCTCCACCATGTCGCCGGGTCGCACGACCATCCGCGCGATCCCGCTGCGCCGCGCCCGAATCCACCGCATCTTCGACACCTGGACGGGCCGGCGCCTCGGAGTCGGCGGGGCGTCGTCGATCATGCCGAGTGCTCCGAGGACGCGCAGGGTCCCATCGACGCCGATGTCGATCACGTCGGCATCGAATCGGTTGACCTGGCCGCCCTCGAAGAGCAGGACGCGATGGTTCGCCTCGGTCGCCGCCTGCCGGAGCGATCCGTCGCGCAACGTGGCGTGGACCACGGCCGGTGCTCCGAAGGCGGTGGCGAGGGCGCGGGTCTCCCGGTCGCCCAGATCCCCGCGGATCTGGGCCAGGTTGAAGCGGTGAAAGGCACCGGTGTGGAAGTCGATCCCCAGTTCGCACCGGTCCACGATCTCGTCCATCACGATGCGGGCGATGCGGCTCGCCAGCGAGCCGCGCGCCGATCCCGGGAAGGATCGATTGAGGTCGCGACGGTCGGGCAGGTACCGCGACTCGGCGACGAAGCCGAACACGTTCACGACCGGGGCCGCCACGACGGTGCCGGCCAGGCTCGGCGCCCGCACCCGGGAGAGCACCTGGCGCACGATCTCGACCCCGTTGATCTCGTCGCCGTGGACGGCTCCGGTGAGCCAGACGGCCGGCCCCGGGCGCCGTCCATGGACGACCTGGATCGGGATGCCCATGGGCGATCCCGTCGTGAGCGCAGCGACCGGAAGCTCGAAGGTGACCCGCCGGCCGCGCTCGATCGTGCGGCCGGCGATCTCGAAGTCAGTGCCCGACACGATCCTTCGTCCTCCCGCGTCGGGCCTTGTCCTCGAGGTACTGGATGATCCGGCCGGCGACGTCGATGCCGGTCGAGGTCTCGATGCCTTCGAGGCCCGGCGAGGAGTTGACCTCGATGACGGCCGGCCCCTCGGCCGCCTGCAGCATGTCGACGCCGGCGACGCCGAGACCGAGTGCCCTGGCCGCCTTCACCGCCGTCGCCCGCTCCTTGGGCGTCATCTTGATCACCTCGGCCGTCCCGCCCCGGTGGAGATTGGATCGGAACTCGCCGGGTGCCGCGGTCCGGCGCATCGCCGCCACGACCTTCCCGTCGACGACGAGGGCGCGGATGTCGGACCCGCCCGCCTCCTTGACGAAGTGCTGGACGAGGATGTTCGCGTCCAGCTGTCGGAACGCCCCGATCACCGATTCCGCCGCCTTCTTCGTCTCCGCGAGCACGACGCCCAGTCCCTGGGTTCCTTCGAGCAGCTTCACGATGACCGGCGGCCCGCCCACCGTCTCGAGCAGGCCGTCGGTGTCCTTGGTGGCATGGGCGAAGCCGGTGACCGGCATGCCCACGCCGGCCCGGGCGAGGAGCTGCATGGACCGGAGCTTGTCGCGCGCCCGGGTGATCGCCTGGCTCTCGTTGGCGGGGAACACGCCCATCATCTCGAACTGGCGAACCACCGCCGTGCCGTAGAAGGTGTAGGTCGCGCCGATGCGCGGGATGATCGCATCGAAGTCGAGGTCCTCACCCACGAGGATCACCCGGGGCTTGCCGGGCGCGATGTTCATGTAGCAGCGCAGGTAGTCGACGACCCTGACGTCGTGGCCACGCTCCTCCGCCGCCTCCACGAGGCGCCGGGTCGAGTAGAGCGATCGTTGCCGTGACAGGATGCCGATCTTCACCGTGTTCCCTTCTCCGGGCGGCCGCCCAGGAACGATCGTCCCGGGTCGACCACGAAGCGTCCTCGCACCGCCTGGCGCCCGAGGAGCATGCGGAACCCCATGGCGTCCCTTCTCGAGAGCGTGACATCGATCGGCCACGACCGGCCGAAGAGCGACATCTGCGTGCGGATGACGGGCCGCTCCTCCTCGTGGCCGCTCGACGCGCGCACCATCCGCATGTCCAGCAGGGGGGCGCTGGCGCGCACGGTCCGCCGCAGGTCCCGCTGATACGGATGAAGGGTGAAGTGCACGGTCGGGGTGCCGTTCCCGGTGGCGATCTCGACATCCCAAGCGTGCAGCGCCGAGGAGCGCGCCCCGGTGTCGACCTTCGCCTTGATGGCTTGCACGCCCAGATCCGGGAGCCCGACCCATTCCCGCCACCCGATGGTGATCCGTTGCATGGACGTATGAGACCACATCTCGGTAGCCTCCGGCTCCGTGACGGGGGATCTGCTCGATGCCGTGACCGAACGTCTCGACGCCGTGGCCGATCCGGCGACGCGGGAGTGGTGGGAGCGCTATCTCAAGGGGGCGGTTCCCTTCGTCGGGGTGAAGATGGCGGGTGTCCGGCGGATCGCCGCGTCCGTCATGCGGGATCACCTGGCCTCGCAGCCGCCCCGTCGCCGGATCGATCTGGCCCTGGAGTGCTTCTCGCTCCCGCGATGCGAGGAGAAGCTCGTCGGCGTCCTCCTCCTCGCCGAGCACCTCCTCGACGATCTGGCGCTCGAGGACGTTCCCCGCCTCGCCGGGCCCCTGGAGAGGGGGCACGTGACCGATTGGAACACCTGCGACTGGTTCGGCGTGAAGGTGCTCGGACCCTTCGTCCTGGCCGGCGACGATGCGGTGGCCCGCGCCGGGGCCGTCGCCGGCTGGCGGGCGAGTGATGTGCTGTGGCTCCGGAGGGCCGCGGCCGTCGCCTTCGTGAACCTGGCTGCCGACGGGGACGGTGTCGTCCCGGGTCTCGTGGACCTCGTCCTGGACGTGTGCGAGGCGAACGTCGCCGACCCGACCCGGTGGAGTCAGACGAGTGTCGGGTGGGTGCTGCGGGAGCTGTCGGCAGCGGCGCCAGACCGTGTGGTGGGCTTCGTGGAGGCTCATCCCGAGCTGTCGGCGGAGGCGCGGCGCACGGCGTTGGCCCGGCTCTGACGCTACGGTCCCCGGTGATGGAGATCTCGTCCGGGAAGGGGGTCCTGGTCCCCGGCACCTATGTGTCGGCTCGCATCGGAGCGCTCTTCTTTCCGTTCCATCGGATCGAGGGCGACGGTGGTGCGGTCGCGGATCTCGGCAGGTACTCCGCCTTTTCGATCTACTTCGGCCGCGGTCAGCGGGTGCGACTGTCCGATGGGCGCGACTGGAGGGTGACCGCGCTCCGGCATGGCGGGGGGCTCAGCCCGGTCGTGGCCGACGAGCAGGGCCGTCGGGTGGCGCAGGCCTTCGCGGGGATCGGGAACTACGGCCTCGACACGGCGGACCTCGCGTACACCCTCGATCCGGCGGTAGCTGGCCGGGGCCGTTCGAACCGCTGGCTCCTCACCCGTCACGACGAGACCCATGCCCTCGTCTCCCGGCGTCCCCATACGGTGATCGCGCGGCAGCAAATACCCATGGGAGTCGGGCTCCTCGCCTTCCTGCTCGCCCTCACCGGGATCCCGGGGGAGAGCGACCTCGGCGTTCCCAACCCCTACGGCTGACGGAGCCGTGGGCCGAGGCCGGCGGCTCCGTCCTCGATCAGGGTGGCGAGGGTGTCCGCGACCTCCTCGGCGATCTCCCAGGCGCGACGAGCCGCTCCGGCGGGAGGTCGCCGCGCACCACGGCGCCGATCGGTGTCGTCATCGCCCCACGGTGCCGGTCGACGGTGGGGACGGTCGGACCGTCAGCTGCACCCCATCGAGTTGCCGCAGTTGAGGCACCGGTAGCAGGACCCGTTCCGGACGGTGATGTGGCCGCACGTGTCGCACAGCGGTGCGTCGCCCATCATGTCGCTCAGCGCCGCCTGGACGGACAGGGTCTGCGTCGAGGTGCTCGTCGCTCCGGCCGTGGCCGTGGCCGTGGCCGTCTTGACGGCGCCGTTCGTGTGCCCGTTCCCCGTGGGGTGGCTTCCGTTGCCGTTCGGCTTCGACGCCGCCGGCTCGGCCACCGCCGGGTGGGAGATGGGCGCCGTCACCGGCATCGGGCTCTCGTCGAGCTCGAGCTGGAGCCCGGCATCGACGGCGATGCCCTTCGGCGGCTCCGGGAGCTCCATGTCGTCCTTGGGCGGAACCTGGACCAGGTCCGTGCGTCCCAGGTACTCCATGCCGAGCGCTCGGAACACGTAGTCCACGATGGAGTTCGCCATCTTGATGTTCGGATGGCCCTCGACCATGCCGCGGGGCTCGAACGTGTGGAACGTGAACGTGTCCACGAACTCCTCGAGGGGCACGCCGTACTGGAGGCCCTTCGAGACCGCGATGGCGAAGCAGGACAGGATGCCGCGGAGGGTCGCCCCCTCCTTGGCGAGGTCCACGAAGACCTCACCGAGGGTCCCGTCCTCGTACTCGCCCGTGCGCAGGAACACCTTGTGGCCGCCGATGCGGGCCTCCTGGGTGAAACCGGTGCGCCGCGAGGGCAGCAGGAACCGAGGCCGGTTGACGCCGTGGTACGCCTGGGTCGGGCTGATGCCGGGGGTGAAGACACCGGTGACGATCCGGGCCTCGGTCTCGAGCGCCGCCGTCAGCTCCTCGGGCTCGTCCTCGGGCGTCTCGCCCTCGTCGGAGGTCGCCGAGAGCGGCTGGCTCGCCTTCGAGCCGTCCCGGTAGAGGGCCATCGCCTTGAGCCCCAGCTCCCACGAGAGCATGTACGACTCCTCGATGTCCTCGATCGAGACCTCGTTCGGCATGTTGATCGTCTTCGAGATGGCGCCCGAGATGAACGGCTGGGCAGCCGCCATCGCCTTGATGTGGCCGATGTGGTGGATGAAGCGCTCGCCGTGCTTGCCGTTGCGGTTCGCCGTGTCGAAGACGGGCAGGTGCTCGTCACGGAGTTGCGGCGCGCCCTCGATCGTCTGTACGCCGCAGATCACCCGCGACGCCCCCTCGATCTCCTGTGCGGAGAAGCCGAGGGCCTTCAGGAGGTCGAAGTCGAACGAGGTGTACTCGTCCTCGGTGAAGCCGAGCCGTTCGAGGGCTTCGGTGCCGACGACGAACACGTTGAACGCATGCTTCAACTCGAAGATCCCGGGCAGGGTGCCTTCGATCGTGTCGATCTCGTCGTCGGTGAGACCCTTGTCGGCCAGCGACGCACGGTTGATGTGCGGCGCACCGTCGAGGGTCAGTGTGCCGACGACGTAGTCGACGATGGCCTTCCGCTCGGCCTCGGAGTACCCGAGCGCCCGCAAGGCCGGATCGATGGACTGATTGGCGATCTTGAAGTACCCGCCGCCGGCGAGCTTCTTGAACTTCACGAGCGCGAAGTCCGGCTCGACACCGGTCGTGTCGCAGTCCATGAGCAGCCCGATCGTCCCGGTCGGGGCCAGGACCGTCGCCTGGGCGTTGCGGTAGCCGTGCTCCTCCCCGAGGTCGAGCGCGTGGTCCCACGAGGCCTTGGCGGCATCGAGCAGGTTGGCCGGCGTCAGGTCCTGGTCGATCGCCAGGACGTGGTGGTTGAGGTCCTCGTACTCTCCGTCCCCGGCGCCGTAGGCGGCACGGCGATGGTTGCGGATGACCCGCAGCATCGACTCGCGGTTCTCCGGGAACTTCGGGAAGGGCCCGAGCACCGACGCCATCTCCGCCGATGCCGCGTAGGCATCGCCGGTGAGGATCGCCGTCAGCGCACCGGTGATCGCCCGACCCTCGTCGGAGTCGTAGGGGATGCCCGATCGCATGAGCAGCGATCCGAGGTTGGCATACCCGAGACCCAGCGTGCGGTAGTCGTACGAGCCCTGGGCGATCTCCGGCGAGGGGAAGTGGGCCATCGTCACCGAGATCTCGAGCACCATCGTCCAGACCCGGATGGCGTGCTTGTAGGACTCGATGTCGAAGGTGGCGTTGTCGTCGTCGTAGAACGCGACGAGGTTGAGGCTCGCCAGGTTGCACGCCGTGTTGTCGAGGAACATGTACTCGGAGCACGGGTTGGACGCCCGGATCGAGCCTCCGGCGGGCGACGTGTGCCACTCGTTGATGGTCGTGTCGAACTGCACGCCCGGGTCGGCGCACGCCCATGCCGCCTGGGCGATCTGATGCCACAGGTCGCGGGCCTTGACGGTCCTGACGACCTCGCCGTTCGTGCGGCTGATCAGCTCCCACTCGCCGTCGTCGACGACGGCTCTCACGAAGTCGTGGGGGATCCGGACGGAGTTGTTGGAGTTCTGGCCCGAGACCGTCTGGTAGGCCTCGCCGTTGAAGTCCGAGGGGTAGCCGGCGGCGATGAGCGCACGGACCTTCTCCTCCTCGACCTTCTTCCAGTTGATGAACTCCTCGATGTCGGGGTGGTCGAGGTCGAGGATGACCATCTTGGCGGCGCGGCGGGTCGTGCCACCCGACTTGATGGCACCCGCCGCCCGGTCGCCGATCTTGAGGAACGACATCACGCCGGACGACTTCCCGCCGCCGGACAGGGGCTCGTTCTCGGAGCGGATGGTCGAGAAGTTCGTTCCCGTGCCGGAGCCGAACTTGAAGAGGCGGGCCTCGCGGATCCAGAGGTCCATGATCCCGCCCTCGTTGACGAGGTCGTCACCGACCGACTGGATGAAACAGGCGTGGGGCGCGGGACGGGTGTACGAGTCGAGGGAGGGGGCGAGCTCCTCGGTGTCGGGGTCGACGAACCAGAATCCCTGGGCGGGGCCCGTCAG
>DATHYU010000465.1:0-2708 GCA_035458965.1 Acidimicrobiia bacterium
ACGACCCGGGTCCCGGATACGACAGGATCCAGACGAACCGGCTCTCCACGGGAACCGCCCAGGCTCCGACGATCTCGAATCCGTGTTCGCGGCGCAGCCGAGCCACGTGGTCCGTCCAGAGCGACACGAACTCGTCGAGGCGACCCGGGATGATCCGGTAGTCGCGGAGCTGCGTCTCGGCCATCAGATCCCGAGGAGGCCTTCCAGGCCCACCGTCAGCGGATCTTCCAGGCGTGCCACCGATCGCACGCCGAGGAGCACCCCGGGTATGAACGAGATCCGGTCCGACGTGTCGTGGCGGATCGTGAGCGTCTCGCCGGGCGACCCGAGCAAGACCTCCTGGTGGGCGAGGAGCCCGGGGAGACGCACGCTGTGCACCCGGACGCCCTCGGCGTCGGCGCCCCGGCTGCCGGCGACGAGCTCGGCGGACTCCACCTGGCGGCGCTGCGGCCCGCCCTGCATGCGATCGGCGGTGGCGAGCGCCGTGCCCGAAGGCGCATCGGCCTTCCGGTCGTGGTGGAGCTCGATGATCTCCGAGGCGGCGAAATGGGGAGCGGCGATCTCGGCGAACCGCATCATGAGGACGGCGCCGATCGAGAAGTTCGGCACCACGAGGCACTTCGGCCCGGAGCTCCCCCAACGACCCCGGAGGTCCGCGAGACGGGCCTCGTCGAAGCCGCTCGTCCCGACGACGGCATGCACTCCGAGGTCACGCCACCGGTCGAGGTTCTCCATCACGACGTCGGGGTTCGTGAACTCGACGACGACGTCGGCCTCCCCGATCACGATCGGATCGGAGGCCACGACGATGCCGCCGATCGTTTCGCCGGCGTGATGGGGATCGAGCCCCGCCACCAGCTCGAGGTCGTCCTGGGCGGCGACGGTCCCGGCGACGAGTCGGCCCATGTGCCCCCCGATCCCCGAGACGGCGACGCGGATCACTCGACGTACCGCTCCAGATCGATGGCATCGAAGGGACCGACGGCGCCGATCACCTTCGGGCCGGTGAGGACCTCGTTGGCCACGTCGGCGATGTCCGCGAGGGTGACGGCCTCGATGCGTTCCACCGTCTCGTCGAGCGACAGGTGCGCGACGCCGGTCAGCTCGTGGCGGCCGAGACGAACCATGCGGCTGTTCGTGTCCTCCATGGACAGGGCCAGCGACCCCTTCATGTTCCCCTTCGCCCGCTCCAGCTCATCGGCCGTGATCCCGTCTTCGACGATGCCGTCGAGTTCGTCCCCGATGAGCTCGAGGACCTGAGAGGTCTGGTGCGGAGTGGTCCCGACGTAGACGCCATATGCCCCCGAGTCGGCGTACGGCATCCGGAAGCTGTAGACGGAGTACGCCAGACCGCGCTCCTCGCGAATGCTGCGGAACAGTCGCGACGACATCCCGCTGCCGAGGACGTGGTTGAGGAGACCGAACGCGAAGCGCCGATCGTCCGTTCGCTGCAGCGCCTCGCCGCCCAGCACGATGTGGGCCTGCTCGGTGTCGCGCCGGACCACGTTCACCGCCGGCTTCACGTCGGGCGACGTCAGGTCGTGGCCGCCGGCGGCACCGGCCCAATCGCCGAACCGCTCCGCGACCAACGACACCGCGTCGTCGTGGCCGATGTGGCCTGCGACGGCGACGACCGTGGTCGTCGGGTGATAGCGGCGACGCCAGTACCCGTCGATGGTCTCGCGCGTCATCGACGAGATCGAGTCGCGGGTGCCGAGCACCGGCTTGGCGAGCATGTGCTCGCCCCACAGAGCGCGGGCGAAATGATCGTGGGCGACGTCCGAGGGGTCGTCCTCGTTCATGTTGATCTCTTCGAGCACCACATGGCTCTCCGAGGCGATCTCCTCGGCCCGGAACGCCGGCCGCTGGATCATCTCGCCGAGCAGGTCGAGTCCCGTCGGGAGGTCCTCGTCGCGCAACTGCGCCCAGTAACACGTGTACTCCTTGGAGGTGAACGCGTTGCTCCGGGCGCCGACGGCGTCGAACGACTCGGCGATCTCCTGTGCCGACATCCGGTCGGACCCCTTGAACAGCAGGTGTTCGAGGAAGTGCGAGCAGCCGGCCTCGACCTCGGTCTCGTCGCGGCTGCCGGTGTCGACCCAGCAGCCCACGGAGACCGACCGCACGGAAGGCATCGTCTCGGTGATCACACGAAGGCCGTTGGGGAGGGTGGTGAGGTCGTGGTCCATAGGCGGCGATGGTAGGGCACCGGGGTCCCGAGAACAGCCCGGCGTGGATGGATCGCCGTCGGTCGGGCCGATCGACCGCGTCGGCCGCCAGGGAACACGCAGCCGTAGGCTGGGCGAGAGCGACCCGGAGGACCACGGCCGTGACCTCGACGATGCTGCCCCTCGGAACGAAGGCACCCGACTTCGCCCTTCCCGACGTGATCTCGGGCCGCACGATCTCGCTGTCGGACTTCGCCGGCATCGGCGCCCTGCTCGTGATGTTCATCTGCGAGCACTGCCCCTTCGTCAAGCACGTGCGCGCGGGCCTCGTGGAGCTCGCCGAGGACTACGAGGACGCCGACATCGGGATCGTCGCCATCAACGCCAACGACGCCGAGAGATACCCCGACGACGCCCCCGAGGCGATGGCGGCGGGCGCCAGGGCCCACGGCTTCATCTTCCCGTACCTCCACGACGGGTCACAGGCGGTCGCCAGGGCCTACACGGCGGCGTGCACACCGGACTTCTTCCTCTTCGACG
>DATHYU010000466.1:0-9551 GCA_035458965.1 Acidimicrobiia bacterium
CATCTACCAGCACCAGGTGGAGCGCACCCCGGTCATGAACGAAGCGCTCATGGCCGCCGTCGTGAACACCCTGGAGCAGGCGGCCTGCTGCGGCACCGGTGGGGCGTCGGAGCTCCCCGACGGGCGTCCCTGGGCGGGCAAGACCGGCACCCACGAGAACAACACCGACGTCTGGTTCCTCGGCATGATCCCCCAGTTCACCACCTCCGTCTGGGTCGGGTTCCCCGACGCCCAGGTGCCCATGAAGGACATCACCATCAACGGCACCTACCACCGTCAGGCCTTCGGCGGATCCGTCGCCGCACCGATCTGGAAGCAGTTCATGACGCTCGTCACCCAGGACCTCCCGGTCCAGGACTTCGCGGCCGATCCGGAGGGGACGAGCGTCTACTACGCAACGCCACGCGTCGAGATCCCCGACGTCGTCGGCCTCGACTTCGAGGACGCCCGCGAGGACCTGTTCGAAGAGGGCCTCGACGTCGACATCAAGCTGGTGAACTCGGACGAGCCGGAGAACACCGTCGTGGCCATGAATCCCGAGGCCGGCGACCGGGTCCGTCAGGGAACGGTCATCGAGATCGAGGTCTCGAACGGACTGCCCCCGGAGGCCCTCATGCCGAGCCTCATCGGCAGGAGCAGGACCGAGGCGGAAGCCATCCTGACCGCCCTCCAGGCGGCGACCGAGATCGAGTTCTCCTGGGTCTTCGTGGACCAGCCGACGGACGACGTCACCCTCGGCGGCGCAGTGATCTCGACCACACCGGAGCCCGGCGGGTCCGTCGACGGGGACACCCGAATCGTCGCGATCGTCGGCGTGTACGAGGCTCCTCCGCCTTCCGACGACGGCGGCTGACGCGACCATCCGCCCGGCCCGGCACCCTCCGCACAGACCTACCATCTCCGGCATGGACCCGATCGAACAGGCCGCCGCGCTCCTGCGCTCCCGGAGCAAGGTGCTGGTGTTCACCGGCGCCGGGATCTCGACCGAGTCCGGGATCCCCGACTTCCGGGGCCCCGACGGCGTCTGGACGAAGGTCGACCCGGCCGAGTTCACGATCGACCGCTACCTCTCGAGCTCGGAGACGCGATCCCGTTCGTGGCGGATGCGGCGCGACTCGGGGGCGCTGCGCGCCCGGCCGAACGACGGGCACCGGGCCGTGACCCGCCTGTGGGAGTCGGGTCGGGTGCACGGTGTCGTCACCCAGAACATCGACGGGCTGCATCAGCGCGCCGGGCTCCCCGACGACGCCGTCATCGAGCTCCACGGGAACGCCCACCGGACCCGCTGCGTCGCCTGTGGCTACCGCACCGACACCGAGGAGATCCTCACCCGCATCGACGAACAGGGGGATCCGCCGTGCCCCGAGTGCGGGGGCGTCCTGAAGGTCGACGTCGTGCTCTTCGGAGAGATGCTGCCGGCGAACGCGACGGAACGCGCCTTCGAGCTCGCCCGGGAGGCCGATGCGGTGGTCGCCGTCGGCTCGACCCTGTCCGTGTATCCCGCGGCCCATGTCCCCCTCGAGGTCGTGCGGAGCGGCCATCCGCTCGTGATCGTCAACAGGGGCGAGACCGAGTTCGATGAGATCGCCACCATCCGCATCGATGGCGGCGCCGGAGACTCGCTGACGGCGATCGCCGATGCGCTCGAGATGACCCGCTAGGACGGCGTCGCGGGATCCCGGACCGGCGCAGGTCGGCGCAGCGGCACCCCCGGGCCACGGACCCCCGTTCGCGCCCACCGCGCCTGAAGAAAGCGCTCAATCGGCCCGGGTGAGCCACCGATGCTCACAGCATGCATCGTGGCTACTCACAGCAGCCTGCCTCGCGCACGCGGCCCGGGCGGTTCCGGGTCGGTGTTGCCGTCGCGGCGATGCTCACAGCCGTGCTCCCGGCCATGCCGGCGCGGGCCGACGCCACGTTCACGATCTCCGGCGGCGGCTTCGGGCACGGCGTCGGCATGAGCCAGTACGGCGCCTTCGGGATGGCCATCGAGGGTTCCACCGCCGAGGAGATCATCACCCACTACTTCACCGACGTCGAGGTGACCGAGGTCGATCCGGCGTGGATCGCCGAACCGATCTGGGTCAACCTCCAGACCGAGCAGGATCCGATCCGCCTCACCGTCCGCGCCACCGGGTCGGCTCCGGCCGTGCCCGTGGCCTTCACGTTGGGCGAGGCCTCGCTCGAGGTGCTGGTCGGAGAGACGGCGCTCATCGAGTCCACGGGATGGGAGACGTGCAGGGTCACGGCTCCTGCCGGGGTGATCGAGGGCCCATGCCAACTCGACATCGACTGGGACGGCTGGGAGCCCAGCCCCACGACGGCACTCGTCATCGACGGGTGCTACCTCTCGAACTGGAACCACCCGAGCGGAACCACCGTCGCGGCGCCCTGCACCTACGCCCGGGGAACGCTGCACGTGCGGCCCGACAACAACACCACCCTGCTCAACCTGTCGGTCGAGATCGCCATCGAGGACTACGTGCTCGGCATCTCCGAGATGCCCTATGCCTGGGGAGACATGGGCGCCCAGGCGGCCCTCGAGGCGCAGGCGATCGCGGCCCGGTCCTACGCGTTGTCGCGTGCCATCCAGCGCGGCGCTCCCGAGGATCGCCCGTGGTGCTGGTGTCACATCTACGACACGCCCGTCGACCAGGCGTACGTCGGATGGGGCCACGGACGCATCTGGTGGATCGACGCCGTCCGCGACACCGAGGGCCTCGTCGTCACCCGGCCCGACGTCCTCCGCGACGGGCTCCGCATGCCGCTCGAGGCCTTCTACTCCTCCAGCACCTTCGGATGGACCGAGGCATCCGAGCACGGGTTCTCGACCGCCGTCTCCTACCTCCGGCCCGTCGACGACCATTGGTCCCAGCTCCCCGAGGTCGGCAACCCCCATGCGCGCTGGGCTCGTACGTACACGGGCATCGAACTGGCGTCGCGGCTGCCCGGGCTGTCCACGGTCACCGACGTCGAGGTGACCGCGTGCTCCGAGACGGGCGCCGCACTGGAGCTGACCTTCTACGGCGAGGGCGGGCCCCGCGCGTTCGCGACCAAGGAGCTGCGCACCCGACTGGCGCTGCGTTCGCCCCAGATCATCTCGGTCGGGTCCCCCGATGCCGGGCCTCCGGCGTGCTCGGGCCACGTCACCGGCGACGTCGATCCGGATGTCCTCGGCGGCCCGGCGGCGCTCGCCGCCATCCGCATCGACGACGACGCGAGCGGCGACAGCCGGGGCGACGGCGACGGGCAGGTGGACGCCGGCGAGCTCATCGAGCTGTTCACGACGATCGTCAACGAAGGCCCCGATCTCTACGACGTCCGCATCGAGATCGCTTCCGCCGACCCGATGCTGACGATCCGCTGGAACTCGAGCTCGTACGTCGGCACGGTCTTCGCCGGCACGACGGTGACCAACAGCGACGACTGGGACATCGACGTCAGTCCCGACCTCCCGGCAGGCCACGACGCCTCGCTGACGCTCACCGTGTCGGCCTCGAACGGCGGCCCCTGGACACTCGCCGTCCCGATGACCGCGATGTCGGGGACGACACGCGACTCGACGACGACCACGACCACCGATGCCACCACCACGACGACCTCGGAGCCCGCCACGCCCACGACCACCCTCCCGGTGACCTCCACGACGGCGGCTCCGACCACGACGACGGCGGCCACCACCACGACCACCACCACGACCACCACCACGACCGTCCCCACCGGCGTCTGCCAGGGTGACGAGTGCGACGGCGTGACCCTCGTGGACCGCCATGCCCGATGGGACCGCGTCGCCGACCTCGACGACCCCGTCGCCCGCGAGTTCCTCTTCGGCAACCCCGGCGACGTCGCCTTCCTCGGAGACTGGGACTGCGACGGTGTCGCCACACCGGGGCTCTACCGCCGGTCGGACGGCTTCGTCTACCTGCGCAACTCCAACACGACCGGCATCGCCGACATCGAGTTCTACTTCGGCGATCCCGGCGACCTCCCCGTCGTCGGGGACTTCGACGCCGACGGATGCGACACCGTGTCGATCTGGCGGGACCGCGAGGCACGGGTCTACGTCATCAACCGTCTGGGCACCGACGGCGGCGGCCTGGGGGCGGCGGACTACTCGTTCTCGTTCGGGAACGCAGGCGACCGCCCGTTCGTCGGCGACTTCGACGGCGACGGCGCCGACTCCATCGGCCTCCACCGCGAGTCCAGTGGCTACGTCTACTTCCGAAACGACCTGAGCAGCGGTCCGGCCGACGTCGAGTTCTCCTTCGGCGATCCGGGCGACGTGATCTTCGCCGGCGACTGGGACGGGGACGGCGACGACACCGTCGCGGTGTATCGACCGTCGGCCGGTGTCGTCTACTTCAGCATGGAGAACCGCCCCGGGGCCGCCGATCATCTCGTGACCGTGGGCACGTACCGCTTCGCGATGGCCACCGGCTGATCCGAGGAAACCCACGCGGCACCTTCGACCCGAAGGGGCGTCTCTCAGACCCGGTGCCGGACTACCATCGCCGCTCTGCGCCCGGAGAATCCGATGACGACCCCCTCGACACGTACTTCGGCGCCAGCGAGCGAACGTCTCGGCTCCGGGACCGCGTCCATGGTGGTCGGCACGATGATCGCCATGATCGGCGCCTATCTGTTCCAGCTGATCATCGGACGCGCCCTCGGACCGAACGACTTCGCGCCGATCACCGTCCTGTGGACGATCCAGTTCCTCATCGCGACCACCGTCTTCATCCCCATCGAGCAGCTCACGATCCGCCGGCTCGCGGTGCCGCGGCCAGACCGGGCTCCGTGGGGCCTGTACACCGCCGTGATCCTCGTGTCGGCAGGGGCCGCCGTCGTCTTCTCGGCAGCCACCCTCGACCGCCTCTTCCAGGGCAACGCCGCCTACCTCCCCATCGTCGGCGTCCTCGTCACGGTGTACGGCGGTTTCACCCTCGGCCGCGGGTTCCTGGCCGGCCGCCGCCGGTTCCACGAGTACGGGCTGTCGACCTTCGCCGAGTCCACGCTTCGACTCGTGCTCGCCGTCGTGCTGCTCCTCGCCGGCGCCTCCACCGTCGGGCTCGCCTGGACGCTCGTGTCCGGCGCCCTCGTGGTGTGGATCTGGCGCCCTCTCGCCGGCGAGCGGTCCGAGGAACGAGCGCGTGGGGCCCGCCGTGAGGCCCGCGCCGGGTCGACGCTGGCGGCTTTCGTGACGGCGAACGCCTCCAGCCAGACGATCGTCGCCGCCGGGCCGCTGGTGGTCGGGTTCCTCGGCGCGCCCTCCAAGGACGTCAGCATCTTCTTCGAGACGTTCCTGCTGTTCCGGGCGCCGCTGACGGTCGCCTACAACCTCGTGTCACGGGTGCTGCAGCCCTTCGCCCGACTCGTCGCGGAGGGCCAGGAGCGCGTCCTCAGGGTCTGGACCGTTCGACTCGCCGTCGCCGGGTCACTGGTCGCCGGCGTGGCCTACGTCGTGGGCCGCTCGATAGGGCCCGATCTCGTGGCCCTTCTGCTGGGCGACGAGTTCCGGCCCGACGCCGGTCTCGCCGGGTATGCCGCCGGCGGCGTCGTGCTGGCCACCGTCGCCCTGTTCTCCCAGCAGGCTCTCATCGCCATGCGGGCGACGGGGCGCCTGGCCGTGGTCTGGGTCGGCGCGCTCGCTGCCGCCGCCATCGCGATCGCCCTCACCGACGGCGGAGAGTCGTTGCGGGTGGCGCGGGGATTCGTCATCGGCGAGGCCTTCGCCTTCGCCGGCCTCACCGTCACCGTGCTCGCCACCCGGGCCGCGCCCATCGAGGCGAACCAGGAGACCGCCGAGGCCTAGCGCGCCCCGAAGCCCGACAGCACGGTCCAGACGCTCTGACCGAGGATCTCGAGGTCGAGCCATGGGGACACGTGCTTGATGTAGAAGAGGTCGTACGAGAGCTTGTCGATCGTGTCGGCCTCGTCGTCGGCGTATCCGTAGTTGACCTGGGCCCAGCCGGTCACGCCGGGGCGCACGAGATGCCGGTGCTCGTAGAAGGGAATGGTGCGCGAGAAGTACTCGACGAACCCGGCTTGCTCGGGACGGGGCCCGACCAGGGAGAGGTCCCCCCGCAGGACGTTCCAGAGCTGGGGGATCTCATCGATTCGGAACCGCCTTAGGAACCTGCCGACCCGGGTGAGCCGCTCGTCCCCGTGGGAGGCGAACTTCGGCCGATCCGGGTCGTCCTCACCGACCATGGTCCGGAACTTGTACAGCGTGAACGGCTTGCCGTTGAGGCCGATGCGGGGCTGGGAGAAGATCACCGGCCCCTTCGAGTCGACCCGCACGGCCGCCGCGATGGCCGCGCCGAGCAGCAGCCACAGCGGCGCCGTGAGCGTGACGAGCGCCGTGTCGACGGCCCGTTTGACCCGGACGTACAGCCTCCGGTCTTCGAGAGGGACGGTGAGCTCCCAACCGCCGAGCAGATGGACGATGGGCAGGCGGCCGGTGTACTCCTCGTACACCTGGATGAGCCCGCGCATCGGGTATCCGGCCATGCTGCAGGAGGAGACGAACTGCGCCATGTCGTCGGACAGGACGGCTCGGAGGTCCACCGCGATCGTGATGCCTTGCTCGGGTGGCTCGGGAGCGATGCCCGAGGGATCGAGGAACCCCACGACGTCGACGTGCTCGGCATCACGAATGTGATCGGCGAGCGCCTTCTCGTTCGTCACCAGGATCATGCGCTCGGACCAGGGCCGCCTCCGCCTGATCGCGCGGTGGGCGATCATGAAGACGAAGGCGGCGCCGATCGCCGTCGCCAGGTACGGCCGGGACCAATAGGTGCGCCCGAAGACGATCAGCGAGGAGCTGGCGAGCAGGGCTGCCCCCGTCGCCACGAAGGCGCGGCCGAAGGAAGGTCGGGGAACCCCGTTTCGGCCCGTCCGGATCGCCAGGAGGATGCCGACGAGACCGCCGACGAAGATCCCGCCGAGCATGGGCCACACGTCGGAGCGGAAGTGCCAGGGGAACGCCGTCCCAAACACCATGAGGGAAGCCGCCTCGAGGCCCACCAGAAGGGCCGCAAGGTCGAGGAGGACGGAGATCCGGAGGACGCGACGTCGCATCGGTCCACACCGCTACTAGGGGTGGCTCCGTAGTGTCACGATACGGACATCCGGCGGGCGACCTCGACGAGCGTGCGGACCCCGAAGCCGGTGCCACCCTTGGGCACGTAGTGCTCCACCTCGGTCGACCGTGCCGGGCCGGCAATGTCGAGATGCGCCCAGGACACGCCGTCGGCCACGAACTCCTTGAGGAGCAACGCGGCGGTGATGGCCCCGCCGTAGCGGCCCCCGGTGTTCTTCATGTCCGCGACGTCGGAGTCGATGAGCTTGCGGTAGTCGTCGAGAAGCGGCAACTCCCATACGCGTTCGCCGGCCGCCTCGGCCGCTGCAGCAACGGCCGCCGGGCCGTCACCGGTGCCCATGAGCCCGGCGACCTTGTCGCCGAGGGCGACCATGCACGCTCCCGTCAGCGTCGCCACGTCCACGACGAGGTCGGGGCCGGCCTCACAGGCCAGCGACAGGCCGTCGGCCAGGACGAGCCGGCCCTCGGCGTCGGTGTTGAGGACCTCGATCGTCTTGCCGTTGCGGGCCGTCAGCACGTCGCCGGGTCGCTGGGCCGCGCCTCCGGGCATGTTCTCGGTCAGAGGCGTGATGCCGAGCACGCGCACCGCGAGACCGAGCCGGGCGACCGCCTCGACGGCGCCGAAGACGGCTGCGGCACCCGACATGTCGGTCTTCATCGTCTCCATCGAGGCCGCCGGCTTGAGCGACAGTCCACCGGAGTCGAAGACGATGCCCTTGCCGACGAACGCCACGAACCCCCGGGCGTCGGCCGGCGCATAGTGGAGGGTCACCATCCGCGGCGGGTTGGCGGCGCCGGCGGCGACACCGAGCAGCCCGCCGAAACGCTCCTCGGCACACTCCGTCTCGTCGTAGACGCGCACCTCGACGCCGGTGGCCGAGCCGATCTCCTCGGCGATCGCGGCCAGCCGGGCGGGCGGCTTGTGGCCGGCCGGCGTGTTGACGAGATCCCGGGCGCGGATCACCCCTTCGGCGACGATCCGCCCGGCTTCGGCGTCCGCGAGAGCGTTCTCGTCGGCGCCGATCAACACGAGGGTGTCGATCCCGGTGGGTTTGGGCTCACTCCGGTGGTCGGTGAACGCATAGGCGCCCAGGAGGGCCCCCATCGTGATCGCGTCGGCCGGACCGGCCAGCGTGGTGGCAAGCGTCTCGGCGCGACCGGCCGCCCGGGAGCCCGCGCCTGCGGCCCGCCGGTAGGTCTCCGCGCCGGGGTCGTCGCCGAGGCCGACCAGGACGAGGCGCGTGAAGCCCTCGGGCCCCGGGACCGTCAGTGCCTGACCCGGCTTGCCTTCGAACTCGGCGGCGTCCAGGTACCCGCCGAGCGCGGCGACGAAATCGACGTCGAGGCCGCTCGACCCGAAGTCCCGCCCGGCGCCGACGCCGGCCACGAGGACGTCGCCGCCCTCCTCCAGTGATCCGGACCGGACGTCCACCATCAGTGCTCCTCCCGGCTCGGCGTCCAGGTGCCCTCGGCGGCGCGGGCGGCGATGTAGAGGTAATCCGCAAGGCGGTTGAGATACGGGACCACCGAGGAGGCCTCGATGGCGTGGGCGCGCACATGGGTGACCGAGCGTCGCTCGGCTCGGCGGACCACGGTGCGGGCGACGTCGAGCGCCGCCGCCAACGGATTTCCGCCGGGAACGACGAACTCGGTCGGAAGGCCCGTGGCATCGACCACCTCGTCGATGCGGGTCTCCAGCTCTCCCACCATCTCGGGCGTCACCAGGCTGACCCCCGGCGTCAGCTTCGAGCGATTGTCGGCCCCCGTCGCGAGCTCGGCGCCCACGACGAACATCTCGCGCTGCACCTCGAGGAGGGTCGCAGCGAGGTCCCCGGAAGCCAGTGCCCGTGCTACCCCGATGAGCGAGGTCGCCTCGTCCACCGTTCCGTAGGCCTCGGGGCCGGTCTCGTCCTTGCTCACCCGGCCTCCGAAGAAGAGCCCGGTCGAGCCGTCGTCACCCTTGCGCGTGTAGATCTTCACGAGCGGCGATCGTAGGCCGAGGCGTGCTCGTAGGCGGCACCGCCACATCCCGACGCACACCCGCCTCCCCTCACGTGAGCACCGACCCCTCGACGAGCAGCCGGCCGACGACGGCCGCCCCGGTGGCCGTGAGCGTGGCGAGATAGGAGAGCCCGGTTGCCGCCATGACGCCCGAATAGCCCTGCTCGCCGAGGGACGACCAGACGGCCGCCATGAGCACCAGCGTGGTCGCCACGAGCAGGATGTAGCCGAGCCCGACGACCAGATCGCCGGCGGCCCACGGGAAGGCGCCGAGGGCGGCGAGGACGGCGACGTCGGCGACCGCGCCCACGGCACCCGCGAGATCGAGCCGCCTGAGGGCCCAGCGAGGCAGCCGCGGGTCGACGAGGAACCAGTGGCCCAGCATCATCTCGCTCGTGATGCCTCCCAGGAACACGGAGCCGGTGAGTGCCGCCAGAGGATTCGTCTC
>DATHYU010000467.1:0-4794 GCA_035458965.1 Acidimicrobiia bacterium
GTCAGGGCGATGACGAGACCCTCCGGACGCTCGACGGCGAGCGACGCCAGGACCGCCGTGATCGTGGTGCCCACGTTCGCTCCGAGGGTCATCGGGTAGGCGTTCTCCAACGTCACGATGCCGGCGGCGATGAGCGGCACGAGCACCGACGTCGTGATGCTCGAGCTCTGGACCGCCACCGTCATGATGAGCCCGATCACCATGGCGCTCAAACCCGCTCCCTTGGCGAGCACCGCGTTGAGGCTGCGCTCGAAGCGATCTGCGACGACGAGGCGCATGTTGTGGGTGATCGTCGCCAGCGCCAAGAAGATCGTGGCGAGGCCGGCGACGATCAGCACGATCCCGACGACGTCGCCGGAGGCGTCGAACGAGTCGAGCAGCGACTCGAGCGTCTCGACGGGGAGCTTGAAGAACGCCTTCAGCCCCGTGTCGGTGGACACCTCGACGGTGCCGCCGCTGCTCAGCCAGCCCGCAACGGTCTTGGCGATGTCCGAGATCATCCCGGTCGCGAGCTCGAGGGGGAGCATCACGGCCACGGCCATCAGGTTGAAGAAGTCGTGCATCGTCGCGCCGGCGAAGGCGAGCTGGAACTCCTTCGAGCGTCGGAGGTAGCCGAGCGAGGCGAGCGTGTTCGTAACCGTCGTGCCGATGTTCGCGCCCATGATCATGGGGACGGCGATGTCCACCGGAAGGGTCCCGGACCCGACGAGGCCGACGATCGCCGCGGTCGTCACCGACGACGACTGAACGAGCACCGTGGCGAGGATCCCGACGAAGAGCCCGGCGATGGGATTCGACGCCCGATCGAAGAGGGCGTCGGTGAAGTCGGCGCCGAAGGCCTTGATGCCCGACTCGAGCGCCTTGATCGCTGCCAGGAAGAAGTACAGGGAGACGACGACGAGAAGCAGGCGAAGCCACGTCGGGAGGTTCCTGGCTGGCTTCTCGGCCCTGGCCACGGTCGCCTTCCTATCTGGGGGAGTTCGGGCGCGGGAGAGCATAGGGCGGTTCCGTGCCGTGTCCGCCATCATGGGGCGATGCCGAAGGTGAGGATCCCCCGCCGGTTCCGCGGGCCCGAGGACTCGGGCAACGGCGGCTATTCGGCCGGGCTCCTGGCCGGGTTCGTGGAGGGGGACGCCGAGGTCACCCTCCGCCGGCCGCCGCCGCTCGACCGGGATCTCGCGGTCCTCGTCACGGACGACGGCGCCTCGCTGCTCGACGGCGAGGATCTCGTCGCGACGGCACGGCCGGCGGACCTCGAGCTCGACCTGCCGGGCTCCCCGGGGGTCTCTGCCGCCCAGAAGGCGGCCCGTGCATACCGGGGATTCGAGGATCACGCCTTCCCGACGTGCTTCTCGTGCGGTCCCGACCGCAACGACGGCCTCGGGATCTTCCCCGGTCCCCTCGGCGACACCTCCGTGGCGGCCGTCTTCACGCCCGATTCCTCGCTGCCGTCACTCGACGGCGTTCTCGAGGATCCGATCGTCTGGGCCGCCATCGACTGCGCCGGGGCATGGGTGGAACTCCGCGCCCACGCCGACACGCCGGTCGTGCTCGGCCGCATGACCGCCCACCTCGAGCACCCCGTGCCGTCGTCGGGGACCTACGTGGTGATCGCATGGCCCCTCGGAGGTGAGGGCCGCAAGGTCTTCTCGGGGACCGCCCTCTACGACGCGGCCGGAACGCCGCTCGCGTGGTCGCGCCAGACCTGGATCGCCCTGCCGCCCTGAGAAGGGCGTGCTGCGGGCCGGGCCCGGGGCTGCATGGCACAATGTGGCCATGACCCGGCCCACGCCCCAGAACCAGCGACGATCGCTCTTCGCCTCGCCCTAGCCGGCTCCACCCGAGCCGGTCCCCGTCCCCGCGAGCAAGGAACACACCCATGACGAGTCTGGTCGATCGCCACGAGAAGGTCTACGCGCAGGTCATCCCCTTCGATTCGGACGTCGAAGTCGTTTCGGCGTCCGGTTGCACCGTCACCGACGTCGAGGGCGAGGAGTACCTCGACTTCGCCACCGGTATCTCGGTCGTGAACTCCGGCCACAACCACCCCCACATCGTCGCCGCCGCCAAGGCACAGCTCGATCGGGTATGGCACTCGGGGATGGCCTTCCGGTACGACTCGCTCGTCACCGCTGCGGAGAAGGTGCTGGAGCGCACTCCGGCCAGCATCGACAAGCTGTTCTTCATGAACTCGGGGGCCGAGGCGGTCGAAGCCGGCGTCAAGCTCGCCCGCAAGACCTCGGGGCGCCAGGGGGTCATGGTGTTCCGGGGCGCGTTCCACGGCCGGACCATGGGCTCGGTGTCGTACACGACGTCGAAGGCGAAGTACCGCCAGGGATACCACCCGATCCTGCCGTCGGTCTTCGTGACGCCGTTCCCCCATCCCTTCCACTGGGGGATGAGCGAGGAGGAGGCGACGGACCACGCCCTGCGGGAGTTGCACTCGAAGCTCTTCCACGAGGTCACCCCCGAGGAGATCGGCGTCTTCCTCATCGAGCCGCTCCAGGGAGAAGGCGGGTACTACCCCGCTCCCCGGCGGTTCCTGCAGGAGATCCGCCGCATCACCGCAGAGCACGGCATCCTCCTGGCGATGGACGAGGTGCAAACCGGGTTCGGCCGGACCGGGAAGTGGTTCGCCACCGAGCACTACGACATCGAGCCGGACATCCTCCTCATGGGCAAGGCCATCGCCAATGGCCTCCCCCTGTCGGCGGTCGGGGCTCGCGCCGATCTGTTCGAGGCCTTCCCGCCGGGCTCGCATGGCACGACGTTCGGCGGCAACCCGGTGTCGTGTGCCGCCGCAGCGGCCAACATGGAGGTCCTCGCCGACCTCGTCCCCGAGGTCGCGACGAAATCGAAGCACGCCTTCTCCCGCCTCGAGGACATGAAGGACCGGCACCCCACGGTCGGCGACGTCCGCGGCCTCGGTCTCATGATCGGCGTCGAGCTCGTCTCCGAGGCCAACTGCCCCGACACCGAGGCCTGGCCGTTCATCAGCGCCTACGCCCGCGACAAGCGGCTGCTCATGCTGGAGTGCGGGCCCTACGGGAACGTGATCCGCTTCATCCCGCCGCTCATCGCCACGATCGACGAGATCGACCGCGCGATCGACATCCTCGACGAGGCGATCACGGCGTACGAATCGCGGTGACGGCCTGGTCGGGTACCGGGACCCGTCCGCTCGTCGTCGCCTTCGGAGGGAACGCCCTCCTGCCGGATCCAGACCATCCGGCCGAGGCAGAGCATCGCGCCCGCGAGTTCGCCGAGGCGCTGCTGCTCCTCCTCCCCGACCACGCGGGTCTCGTCCTGGTGCACGGCAACGGGCCCCAGGTGGGCGCCATCCTGCTGCGCGTCGAGGCGACGCGGGATCGCATCCCCCCCGAGACCCTCGACGTGCTGGTCGCCGAGACCCAGGGATCGATCGGCTACCTCCTGGAGCGGGCCCTCCGGGAGGCGCTGACCGCGGCGGGGCGTCACATCGAGGTGGCGACGATCGGCACCCAGATCGTCGTCGACCCCTCCGATCCTGCGATACAGGAGCCGTCGAAGCCGATCGGGCCCTTCTACGCGCCGGAGGAGGGAACGGCCCTCGCCGAGCGGAACGGATGGGACGTGGTCGAGGTCCCCGGCCGCGGCGTCCGGCGGGTCGTCCCGTCGCCGCGCCCCCTCGAGGTGATCGAGATCCACACGATCGCGGATGCGGCGCGGCACGGGCATCTCGTGATCGCCGGCGGCGGTGGCGGCATCGCGGTGCGCCGGGACGACGTGGGGACCCTGCACGGCGTCGAGGCGGTGATCGACAAGGACCGGACCGCCGGATTGCTCGCGTCGTCGCTCCGGGCCGGTGGTCTCGTCATCCTCACCGCCGTCCGTCACGTGTCGACGGGATTCGGCACCCCCGAGGAGCGCCCGATCCACCAGATGACCGCCGATCAGGCCGATCGGCTGATGGCTGCAGGCGAGTTCCCGCCCGGATCGATGGGCCCGAAGGTCGAGGCGGCCGCCGCGTTCGCCCGGGAGATGCGGCGACCGGCGCTCATCACGAGCGTCGAGGCGCTCCCGGCCGCTCTCGTGGGCACGGATGGGACGTGGGTCACCGACTGAGGAGCGAGCGCACGAAGTCGGCGGCCGCGGAACCGGACTCGGCGAAGGCGTCGGCGCCGAGACGGTGGGCGTGCTCCTCACCGGTGATCGCCTTGCCACCGATCAGGATCGGTGTGTCGGTGGCGTCGCGCACGGCGGCGATGAGCCGCTCGGCCTCGCGGAGGGAGCCGGACCCGGTGACGCTGACGGCGACCGCCATCAGCGGCGAGGCGGCGACGACCGCTTCGACGAAGGCCTCGACCGGCAGGTCGGCACCGAGGTCGATCACGTCGAACCCGGCACCGCGGATCACGTCGGCGGCCATCGAGACGGCGAGCGCGTGGTGCTCGCCCGGCGGGGTGCCGATCACGACCCGGCCCTTGGCGCGGCCCCGCGTCGCGAAGCGCCCCGACATGCGGCCCACGATGCGGGTGGTGATGGCCGTGGCCCGGTGCTCGTCTGCGATGGAGGTCGAACCGTGCACCCAGCCCTCGCCGATCTCGTGCATCGCCGGACCGATGACGTCCGCGTAGATCTCGTCGGGGTCGAGGCCGGAGGAGAGCGCCGCCTCGACGACCTTCCACGCCCCGCTCTCGTCGCCGGCCATGAGACGGGACCTCAGTCGGTCCGACCAGGGAGCGTTGCGGAACTCGGGCGTCGCGACCCCGGACCGGTAGGCCTCGAGGTCCGCGACCGTGACCCGCCACTCGG
>DATHYU010000468.1:0-12197 GCA_035458965.1 Acidimicrobiia bacterium
CGGGCGGGTCGGCGGCGACCATGTCCGGGTCGACGAAGGACCCGAGCTTGACCGTGACGCCGAGCCGCTCGATCTCGTCGCCCAGCCACCGGGTGATCGCCCCGATGTCGGCCCGGTGGGGTGCCGTCGCGGCGATCGTCACCTGACCTCCGAGGTGCCTGTTGGCCTCGTGGAGGACGACGTCGTGGCCTCGTATCGCAGCCGTTCGGGCCGCCTCGAGCCCGGCCACGCCTCCGCCGACGACCATCACCCGCTTGGGGTGCTCGACCCGGTCCTCCGGATCGTGGGTCGTCGTCAGCTCGTTGCCGGCGGCGACGTTCACGACGCACCCGGTGCGGCCGGTCGTCATGCGGGATCCGACACAGCCGAAGTTCGATCCGATGCAGGGCCGGATCTCGTGCTCCCGACCCGTTCGGGACTTCTCGACGAGATTCGGGTCGGCGATGAGTCCCCGCACGATCGAGACCATGTCGGCGACTCCCGACTCGACGAGGTGGCTGGCGAGATCCAGCGTCATGATCCGGCCCGAGACGATCGTCGGCACGTCGAGCGCTCGCGTCATCACCTCGCTGGTCGGCACCTCGTAGCCGAGGGGGTCGTCCATGGGGGAGAGGAGCTTGTAGAACCGCCAGTAGGCCCCGGTGTGCGCGTCCACGAAATCGACGAACGGCTCGACCATCTTGGCGATCTCGAGGTGGTCCTCGGGGTGGAGACCGCCGGGGACGTACTCCTCGACGGAGAACCGGACTCCGACGGGATAGTCGTCGCCGACCTCGGATCGGATGGCTGCGAGGATCTCGCGGAGGAAGCGGGTTCGGTTCTCGACCGAGCCGCCGTAGTCGTCGCTGCGGTGGTTCGTGGCGGGCGAGAGGAATTGCTGCACGAGGTACCCGCTCGCGCCGTGGACCTCTACGCCGTCGAGTCCCCCCTCCTTGCAGCGGCGGGCGGCCGAGGCGAAGGACTCCACGACCTCGTCGATCATCGCCCGGGTCATGGGCGTCGGCACGATCCCGATCAGCGGGTTGGGGACGGCGCTCGGTGCCCAGTGAACCGATCCGGTCGGGGCGTAGGCGGCCCCGCGATGGTTCAGCTGCTGGAACACCCGCATGCCCAGGGGCCGGATCCGCTCCATGAGCTGCTCGAAAGAGGGGATGACGGCATCGTCGTAGACGGGGTTCCCGGCCGGGACGTCGGCATGGACCCCCGACGAGTGGAGGATGCTCATCCCGACCCCGCCGCGAGCCCGGGCCTCGTGGTAGGCGATGAGGCCCTCTCCGGACAGGCCCGTGCCGTGAGCCGTCCGAACGATGCGGTTCGGGATGGTCACCCCGGCGACCTGGAGGGGCTCGAAGAGATTCTCGTAGCGGCCCATCGCTCCTCCGGATCGTCGTTCGGCGATGATCGCAGACCGCACCGGGGTGTGCTCGGCCCATTCCTCCTCCCCGGGAACCCTTCCGACCTGCGGTTTCACGCCCCAAGCCGGTCTAGAGCGTTTCTGAAGCGGTCCCGGAGCGCCTCTGAAGTGCCCGATGCGACGGTGGCGGCAGATCGACGGCACGGTCGATCGGAGAGCGAGGAGGACGGACATGAGGACCATGGAGCAGACCAGAGTCTCCGAACCGCGGATCACCGTTATCCCGCCCGTGGTTCGAGACCATCGAGTGATCTCGGCCTTCTTCGGTGCGCTGGTCCTCGTCGCCGCCGCCGTCGTCGCGATCGCCATCCTGCGGTCCGGCGAGGAAGCCGTCGTCGAGGCCCCGGTGGCGCCCCAGGCGCCGGCCGAGGCGGTCGTGCCGAGTCAGCCGGCGCCGATCGTGCTCGGTCAGGCGCAGATCGCGGACGCGGCTCGCTGGACGGCGCTCGCGGAGTCGTTTGCGGTTCGCGAACAGCTTGCGAACCCCTACGGCCTGACTGAGAGCCAGCTGGCGGACGCGGCTCGCTGGACGGCGCTCGCCGAGGCGCTGTTCGAGCCCGAGGGCCTGACGCAGGGCCAGCTGGCGGATGCCGCCCGCTGGACCGCCCTCGCCGAGGCGCTCGCCCGACCCGAAGGACTGACCGCTCCACAGCTCGCCGACGCGGCTCGCTGGACCGCGCTCGCCGAGGCGATGACCACCGAGCCCGTTGAAGGCCTGTCGGCGGCCGAGATGGCCGATGCAGCCCGCTGGATCGCCCTGGCCGAGGCGATGGGGGCGAACGTCATCGACCTGACCCCTGCCGACTTCGCCAGCGCCGCCCGCTGGACCGCCCTCGCCGAGGCCTACGGCTTCGACGTGGGCGATTGACACTCCCGATCGACGGTCAGGGCCGGCCGGCACCACCGACCGGCCCTGATCCGCGTCCGGTCCCGACAGAATCCGTCGTCTGGCACTTTCGGACCCGCCGGCGCCGTGATACCGATGGTGTGTCGGCGACGGAGGAGCGCATGACGAGGATCCTGCTGGGAAGTGACGGTTCCCCCGACGCCAAGCGCGCGGCCCGTTCCATTCCGAGATTCGCCTCGCTGCTCGATGCAGAGGTGACCGTTGCATCGGTCGCTTCGAGGCACATCCCCGTCGTGAACCCCTGGGATTTTGGGCCGGCCGAGGGCCCGATTCCCCACGAACGGGCGGCGCGATGGGCCGAGGAGTGCGCCGCCTGGCTCCGTGAGAACGGGGTCACTGCTCGGCCGATCGTGCTCGACGGCGAGCCCGCCGAGGCCTTGGCGAAGCACGCGGCAACCGAGGGGTTCGACCTCATCGTGATCGGATGGCGAGGACGCGACAGCGAGTCTTTCCCTCGGAGGGGATCGGTGGCAGCCCTCCTCCCGGATCTCGTCTCCTGCCCGATCCTCGTCGTTCCCTGACCGTCATTCCGTGACCTTCGCCCGTGGACGGCCAGGTCCCTCATGACCGACCATGGACCTCCGGGAGGATCATGGAACTGCGTGTCCTCGGACCGCTCGAAGTCGTCGTCGACGGCGAGCCCGTCGATCTCGGCGCGCCGAAGCAGCGCTCGGTCCTGCTCGACCTCGTCCTGCACGCCAACGAGCCCGTTCCGGTCGATCGCCTGATCGAGGACGTGTGGGGTGATCGGGCCCCGCGCACCGCGCAGCATTCCGTCCAGCTCTATGTCTCGGAGCTCCGCAAGGCGCTCGGGCCGGCCGACGGTGAGTGCATCGTCACCCGCCCGCCGGGCTACGAGCTGCGGATCGACCCGGAGTCGATCGACGCAGTCCGCTTCGAGCATCTCATCGACCAGGCGCGCGATCGGGTGTCGACGGATCCTTCCGGGGCGGCCCGGCTGGCTGCGGATGCCCTGGGTCTGTGGCACGGCCCCGCCTTCGCCGATGTCGGGTACGAGGAGTTCGCCCAGGCCGAGATCCGCCGGCTGGACGAGATGCGCCTCGATGCGGCGGATCTCCTGGATGAGGCGCGCCTGGCGGTCGGCGACCATCGCCCGGCCGCCGCCGACCTTCGCAAGCGGGCCGCCGAGCACCCCCTTCGGGAGCGGACCTGTGCTCTCTTCATGGAGGCGCTCGCCGGTTCCGGCCGCCAGGCGGAGGCCCTGCGGGCCTTCCAGGCTCTGCGGCGCCGGTTGGCCGACGAGCTCGGCATCCAGCCGGGATCCGAGCTCGTGCGCCTCGAGGAGCGCATCCTCCTGCAGGACCCCGCCCTGCGGCCTGCGCCTCCCGAGGCTGGCGAGGACCCGATCCGCAACCCGTACAAGGGTCTTCGTCCCTTCCACGAGACAGACGCAGCCGACTTCCACGGGCGGGGCCGGCTCGTAGAGGACATCGGGACCTCCATCCTCGACAACCGCTTCGTCGCGGTCGTCGGCCCGAGCGGCTCCGGGAAGTCGAGTGTGCTGCAGGCCGGCGTGGTTCCCTGGGCGAGCAGAGTGGGCAGGCTGCGGCCTGTGGTGATGGTGCCGGGGAACCACCCGTTGAAGGCGCTGGGCGCCGCCGTCGGTGCCGACCTCGACCGGGTCGATGCCGCCGATCGCCTGATCGAGTCGGTGCTCGGCTCTGGCGACGAGGTGCTCGTCGTGATCGATCAGTTCGAGGAGTTGTACGGGCTGTGCGACGACGCCGCCCGACGGAGCTTCGTCGAACTGATCCTCGACGCCCTCGCCTCCGAGGTCCCTCTGCGCTTCGTCGCCGCGCTGCGAGCCGATTTCTACGACCGGCCCCTCCTCGAACCGGACTTCGGGCCGGTGTTCACGTCTTCCGTCGTCCACGTGCCGCCCATGACGAGGAAGGAGCTCGAGTCGGCGGTCCTCGAGCCTGCCGAAGCCGCGCTGCTCGACGTGGAGCCGACGCTCGTCGCCGCACTGGTGTCCGACACGCTCGGCCAGCCCGGCGGGCTCCCATTGTTCCAGTTCTCGCTGACCGACCTCACCAACGCGAGCACCGACGGCCGTCTGACACTGCAGGCCTACGAGCGCGCGGGCGGTGCCCGGGGAGCCCTCGCCTCCCGAGCCGAAGGGGCGATGGCGGCCCTGTCCGATGGGTCCGAGGTGGCGCGCCAGGTGCTGCTGCGTCTCGTCGCCGTCGGGGGTGATCGCACCGTGACGCGACGGCGGGTCGGCGCCGCCGAGCTCCTCGGAATGGGCTTCGATCCGGTCGCCGTACGCGAGGTGCTGGAGCGGCTGGGAGAACATCGGCTGCTCACGTTCGACCGCGACGCCGCGTCGGGCACCCCGACGGTCGAGCTCGCCCATGACGCCCTCGTCACCGGATGGGACCGGCTGGCCGGATGGATCGACGATGCCCAGAACGATCTACGGCGGCGGGCGGCGCTGGCGGTCGCGCTCTCCGAGTGGGAGGAGGCCGACCGCAACGCCGACTACTTGCCCAGCGGGGAGCAGCTGCAGCGCTACGAGGCCTGGCGGGCGGACGCCTCTGTCGCCCTCACCGTCGAGGAACGCGCCTATCTCGACGAGGCGAGACGCCGTCAGGACGAGGCCGAGCAGCGCGAGCACTTGCGCTTCGAGGCCGAGACGAGCCTGCGGAGGCGCGCCCGAAACCGACTGATCGCCGCCGCCCTGCTCGCCGCGGTGGTGATCGCGGCCGGGGTGATCGCCTTCCTCGTGACCCGCCCCGGCGGACCGAAGATCGCCTTCATCAGCGAAGGCCCCGCCGCCATCGAGGCCACCTACGCCGACCTGCTGGTCCAGGGTTGGGACCGGGCGGCCCGGGACGTCGAGTTCCGCGGCGAGGTTGTGGTGCCGATGGCCAGCGCCCTCGACGAGGTCCGCAGTCTGGCCGAGGCCGATTACGACCTCATCATCTCGGGCAGCTTCTTCTTCGCGGACGCACTCCTGACCGTCGCCGACGAGTACCCGGACATCGACTACGCGCTGATCGACACCTTCGAGGATCACCCGAGCGTCACATCGGTCCTGTTCGCGTCCAACGAGGGATCGTTCCTCGCCGGCGTCGCCGCCGGTCTCGCCACGGAGTCACACGTCGTCGGCTTCGTGGGCGGCACACCGATCCCCCTCATCGACGAGTTCCGGGCCGGGTTCGAGGCCGGGGCCCGCTTCGTCGATCCGGACATCGAGGTTCTCGCCACGCACGTCACCGGCCAGTTGTTCGATGGTTCCACCGCCTTCCTGCGGCCGGATCTCGGCCGGATGGCCGCCGAGTCGCTCTACTCCCTCGGCGCCGACGTCGTGTATCACGCCGCCGGCGCCTCCGGGAGAGGCGTGTTCGAGGCCGCGGCGGCGGTATCCGAGGAGACCGGCGTGCACCGGTGGGCGATCGGCGTCGACACCGACGAGTTCCTGTTCGTGGATCCCGAGCTCCGCCCCTACGTCCTGACGTCGATGCTCAAGCGCGTCGACGTGGCGATGGAGAACCTGATCCGGAAGCGCGTCGACGGTCCGCTCGATCCGGGTCTCGTCGTCTATGGACTGGCGGAGGGTGCGGTGGCGCTCTCACCGAGCGGAGGGCACATCGACGCCTGGTCGTCCCGACTCGCCGAGGTCGAGGCATCGATCGTCGCCGGGCAGATCGCCGTGCCGAACGTACCCGTCGGCGCCACACTCCCTCCTCCCGATCCCGGCGTCTACGACGCCCTCGCCACGATGTCGTTCGACCCGTGTGTGTACCGAGGCCCGTATGAGCTCGATGCCGGCAGCATGCTCAGACTCGAGCTGACGAACACCTCCGACCTTCCTGCGTGGCTGGGGTTCATCCCGCTGGCGGAGGACCTGACGCAGGAAGAGGTCGATGCGCTGGGACCCGAGGCCCTGGGTACCACCCTGCTGATCTACGAGTCGACCGGGTTGGCCCTGGAGCCGGGTGACAGCGCACCAGCCACGTCGCCGGAGCTGATCCCGCGTACGTACGCGCTGTTCTGCACCTCGGACGAGAGGCCCCACTCCGCGGGTCTCATCCACGTTCGGTGAGCCAGGTTCACCGAGGAAGACGGAGGCCCCCGGTGACCCGGGGGCCTCCCGCACGCCTCGTGTGTGCGCGAGGCGTGTGTGGCCTCAGCCCGTGGGCGTCCCCACCCAGACGGCGCCCTGGCCGGGGAGCGAGTTGACCGACACGGTCTCCTGCCCGAGGACGATGAACCGGTCGTTCCAGACGACGCCGGCGGCGATCGCGATGGTGCTTCCGCCCAGGACATCGGCCTCGTAGGCGGCCCAGGTCGAGCCGCCGTCGGTTGTGGCGCAATACCCGCCGGCCTGCCGGAAGCCCCACTCGGCACTGCTGCTGAGGTCGACCATCGCCTGGATCCCCAGGTCGCCCATCCAGACCGTGGTGCCGTCGTACTGCGGGCACATCGCCGCAAGGGCCTCCGGCGTCTCGTCGAACGGCACCCAGGTGCTCGGGTCGGCGGGGTCCTCGAGCAGCCAGAGCGCATGGGTGTTGCCCTCGACGTACCAGCGCCCGTCGATCTCCATCACGTTCCAGAGGAATTCCTCCGCCTCGCAGAGGACCTCGGTGCCGATGCGCTCCCAATCGAGGCCGTCGACCGAGAACCAGGCAGCGGCGCAGGTCGAGTACCCCCCGACGACGTTGACGAAGTCGCCGCCCTGGTCGTGACCGACGGCGAGGTAGCCCGCTGGAGTCCTCGCGCCACCGTCGATGTAGGTCAGGTTGCCGTCGGGAGCGATCGACGCGAAGTCGGGGTCCGACACCGGGGTCCACGTCACGAGATCGGGACTGGTCCACACTTCGGCTCCGCTTCGTCGGTCGGTGCCGACGATGAGCCATCCGTCGTCCGTCTCCAGCCGAGCATCGACATCGATCTGTCCGAGGTCGGCGGCCTTGGTCCATGTCTCGGCGTCGGGCGAGGTCCATACCGCCCAGTTCCACTGGACCCACCCGGTGAGCTCGTAGCCGGTCGCGACGAGCCCGTCGGGCGTGACGATCAGTTCCTCGATCTCCTGGGACCCGAACCCGTCGAGGCCTTCGGTGTCGATCCGCGTCCACGTCAGGCCGTCGTCCGACGCCCAGGCGGCGCCGTCGCTCGTCCATTCGAGGTCACCCGGACCGTACCCCTCCTCGGGCACCTGCCCGACCGAGACGAGGCGCCCGTCGAACTCGACGGTTGGACCGAAGTAGGCCCATTTCAAGTTCTCCTGATCGGGGAGCCGTTCCCAGGTGACCGGTGATGGATGTGGTGGCGGGACGGTGGTGGCCGCGGCGGCCGTGGTCGTCGGAGTCACGGTCGTGACCGGGACGGTGGTGGCCGGCGTGGCGGTCGTCGTGGTCGCTGCCAGCGTCGTGGTCGTGGGGATCGTCGTCCCGTCGGCCACGTCCTCGTCACCGGATCCCATCATGAGGATCGGGACGAGGATGGCGAGGGCGACGACGGCCGCTCCCGAGAACACGAGGGCGGGCCGGAGGCCCCGGCGGCGAGGGATCCGGGTCTCGGGTTGCCGGCGATCGGTGTCGAGCATGGTGTCGCTCCCCGGGGAGGCATCCCTCCTCCGAACGATGGCGGAGAAGAGACGAGCGCTGTCGTGATCGTCGAGCGCGTCGGTGGCGACGGGGTTGGCTTCCCGCAGCAGCTGACGGATCTCGTCGGGTGCGGTCATCGTTCCTCTCCGGGAAGGAGAACGGTCCTTCCGATCGGTATGTGTCCGATTCGGTCGAAGGCTTTCGCCACTCTTTGGAGTGCCCGGTGGACCCGCACCGCCACGGCGTTGGCGGAGCAGCCCAGGACCTCGCCGATCTCGGCGTACGGGAGCTCTTCCCACACGGCGAGCCGGAGCACCTCCTGATCGCGTCGGGACAGGGTTCCAAGCGCATCGCGGACGGCCCGGTGGTCGTCGATGCGGAGAACGGCGGAGGCGGGGTCGTCGTCGGGGAGGGTGCCGTTGGCGTGCAGCTTCTCGTTCAGGCGGCGGAGACGGAACATGCGGCGGCGCCGGTTCGCCAGGACGTTGCGCGCCGTCGTGTAGAGCCAGGCGAGCTCCTTGTCGCCCTGGGGGACGGAGTCGAGCCTCCGCCACGCCACGAGGTAGACGTCCTCGCAGGCCTCCAGGGCACTCTCGCGGTCGGTGCGGCGCAGGAGGTAGGCGAGCACGGCGCGATGGTGCGCCTCGTACAGTCGCCGGAATCGTTGCTCGGCAACGGTCTCCGTCACGCGCCCGCTCCGCTCCTTCCGCCTACCCCGTCTATGTCACCGGGAGACGAGTCCTTACAACCCTCGTCGCCGAAGGGCGGGTCCTCTAGGGGCCACCGGCCCCTCTGCGGTCCCGTACGATCGAGTCCATGGACGTGGCGGCGTATCTGTATCGGGTCGGGTTCCGGGGACCGGTCCGCCACGACATCGTCTCGCTCGAGGCGCTGCAGCGTTCCCACCTGACCACCGTTCCCTTCGAGAACCTCCATGTCTTCCATCGCCGCGGCGTCCGCACGGACCCCGAATGGGTGGTGTCGAAGGTCGTCAGGGAGCGCCGCGGCGGCTGGTGCTACGAACTGAACGGCGCGTTCCACGCGCTCCTGGTGGCGCTCGGCTTCGACGCGCGTCTGCTCGGCGCGACGGTGCTGCTGGACGATCCGGACGGGAGGCCCCAGCCGGACCATGCCACGATCGAGGTCGTGCTCGACCGGCCGTATCTCGTGGACGTCGGATTCGGCGACACGTTCATCAAACCGCTTCCCCTGGACACCGCTGAGGTGCTCGACGGGGGATCCGGTGAGTTTCGGTTCATCGCCGGCGAAGAAGTGGTCCTGCAGTCCTTCGACGACGGCGTCTGGGTCGACCAGTACCGGTTCGATCGCCGGTCCCGTTCGCATGCCGACTTCGGTCCATCGAACGAGTTCCTGCAACAGGACGGCAACGGCTGGACCGACAAGCCCTTTGCCACCCGGCTGTTGGACGGTGGTCCGGATCGGGTGACGCTCCTGTCCGACAAGATCAAGTTCCGGCAAAACGGCATGTGGGTCGAGCGCCCCGTCGGCGCCCCGGAATGGGAGGCGACGCTGGGACGATGGTTCGGCATGCGCCCCTGAGAATCCCTGTTGCGAAACCGGACCGTCTGACGACACACCGAGCACGGCCCCGCCCGGGCCGTGCCTGCGCGTTCAGGCCATCGACGCGGCCAGCTCCGCAACGAGATCGACGTGTTCGGGATCGTGCGGTGTCGGCAGGATCACGATCGCCTTCTGGGCGCCTGCGGCGGCGGTCGCCTCCGCCTGGCTGCGCAGCCCCTCGATGTCGCCCGGCTCCAACCAGAGCATGACCGACCGGAGGATCTCCGACGGGTCGCGGCCGAGGTCGGCGCAGTGCCGGTCGAGGACGGCGTTCTTCGCCGCGAACACCCCGGGGTCGGCGGTCGGGGCGTTCCAGTGGTCGGCCCAGCGCGCGGCCGTGCGCAGGGTTCGCCGTTCGCCCATGCCGCCGATCACGATCGGGGGGTGGGGCCGCTGGGGCCCCTTCGGCTCGTTGCGGGCGTTCGTGAGCACCACGTGCTCGCCCTGGAACGTCGTCTCCTCCTGGGAGAGCAGCCCGACGATCGCCTCGACGGCCTCGTCGAACATGTCCATGCGCTCGCGGAGGCTCCCGCCGAGGCCGATGCCGTAGGCGCCGGCCTCCTGCTCGTTCCAACCCGCTCCGAGCCCCAGCTCGAGGCGGCCCTCCGACACGATGTCGAGCGCCGCGGCCATGTTTGCGGTGACGGCCGGATGCCGGTAGGGCATGCCGTTGACCATCGACCCGATCCGCACCCGTTCGGTGGCCTGGGCGAGCGCCGACAGCACCACCCAGCTCTCCATGCACGGTCCGTTCGGGTCGGAGTGAATGGGGTAGAAGTGGTCGTACACCCAGGCGGACTCGATCGGCTCGAGCCCGTCGGCCCTCCGCCACATCGCGAGCAGGTCGGGGAAGGTGGTGGCCTCGGGGTTGGTCTTGATGCCGAATCTCATGGCGCCCGACCCTACGCTCTCGGGACCGAGCGAGGAGCACGTCGATGGGGGTCACCCGGGATCTCGTCCGCTTCGTCGTGGACGCGGCGTACGAGGACCTGCCACCCGACGCCGTGGCGGCGGCCAAGCGGGCGATCCTCAACATCCTCGGCAACTGCGTGGCCGGCACCCGGACCCGCATCGGGGGGCTGCACATCGGCATCGCCCGTGAGATGGGCGGCGGCAACCCCGAGGCCACGATCATCGGCGACGGAGCGAAGGTCTCGGTCCCGGCCGCGTCCTACGCCAACGGGAACCTCGCTTTCGCCCTCGACTACGAGGACACCCTGTACTACATCACCCATCCCGGGTTCATCGCGGTGTCCTCGGGCCTGGCGGTGGGCGAGTCTCGCCGTGCGTCAGGGCGCGACTTCCTGCTCGCCGTCGTCCTCGGCTACGAGGTCATGGGCCGGATCGGCCCGGCCATGCAGCCGACGCCCGAACGAGGCCGACAGGTGTTCGGTGAGCAGTACCACCCCTTCGCCGGCGCCGTCACCGCCGGGAAGCTGCTCGACCTCGACGAGGACCAGATGGACGCGGCGTTCGGCATCGCCGGGACCTATGCGCCGGTGCCGTCCGCCCACAAGTACTTCGGCGAGGTCGCCGAGAGCCGCCCGATGCGCGAGGCCAAGCTCGGGTGGGGTTGGATGACCATGGCGGGGACGCTGGCAGCGGTGTCGGCGGCACGCGGCTTCGGCGGCGGTCACGGCATCCTCGACGGTGATCGCGGTTTTCACGTGATGGCGGGATCCGATCGCGTCGACTGGGGTCGTATGACGCGGGATCTCGGTTCCCGGTGGCTCGTCGTGGACGTCGAGCCCAAGGTCTTCCCCGCCATCGCCCGCAACGCCGTTCCCTACACCGCCACCGCCGCCCTCGTGGCCGAGCACGGGTTCGGGCCCGACGACGTGGAGCGGGTCACCGTCCTCGGCATGAACCCGACCGCGGTCGCCGATCCGGCTCCGTGCAGCGCCGTCGACGCCCAGTTCTCGCTGCCGTTCGCGGTCGCGGCGGCGCTGACGGGTGAGCCGGTGGGCCCGGCGCTGTTCGACGAGGAGCGGCTGGCCGACCCCCGGCTGCGCGACCTCATGCAGCGGGTCGCGATGGAGCACGATCCGGGCCTCGACACCCTCTATTTCGACGAGCAGCGCCAGCGGTACACGGTGACCGTCGATCTCGAGGACGGTCGACGATTCGTGCGCGAGATCGAGTTCCCTCGGGACCGTCCCCCCATGGGATGGGACGAGGTCTGCGCCAAGTTCCGGCTGCTCTGCGACGGCGTCCTCGGCGACGACCGGATCGAGCGGGCGATCGAGGTGGTCGACGGTCTCGACCGGCTGGATGACCTCGGCCATCTGATCGCGACGCTGGTGCCCTAGAGGTCGTAGACGGGGTCGTCCGGGCCGTGGCGACCCTGGGCGAACCCCTCCATGGGGATCGGGATGGCGTCGGGGCCGTCGATCGGGGTCGTCAGTGACCAGTCGTGGACGACGACCCGGCTGGCGAACCGCCACTCGCCGCCGCGCCGCTCGAAGACGTCGAGGTACCGGCCGGCGAACACGTCGAGCCACTCGCGGCCGTCGTCACCCGTGCGCCGGAGGTAGGACGTTGCGTACGACTCGCCGGTCGCGCGATCGTGATCGGACGGGTCCAGCTCGATGAGGATGTTCGTGACGACGTGGGACGTGGCGTGACAGCGCCCGCGCAGCGACTCGACGATGAAGTCGGCGAACTCGTGGCCGTTGCCCTTGAAGTGGCCGTGGTCGTCGTAGCTGTCGGGGTGGTAGCAGCT
>DATHYU010000469.1:0-5723 GCA_035458965.1 Acidimicrobiia bacterium
TCGTGGTGCTCGCCGGCGTGGCCAGCCACTTCGTCGTCGCCATCGCCCTCTTCCTGGCCGTCTTCACCCACGTCGGCATCAGCACGCTGGTCCCCCCCGTGTCGTCGGTCCAGGCCGAGTTCGACGACGGGACCCCGACGCCGGCGGTGCTCGCCGGGCTGCAGGAGGGCGACACGATCCTCTCGCTCGACGGCGTGCCGACCGCCGAGTGGAGAGATCTCGTCGAGACGATCGGGGCTCGGCCCGGCGAGACCGTGTCGATCTCGGTGCAGCGGGACGGCCGGATCATCGCCATCGAGGCCACGCTCGCCTCGATCGACGACGAGGCCGGCGGCAAGCGCGGCTACCTGGGGGTCTCGCCGACCGCGCTCGAGGAGCGGGTGAATCCGATCGTCGGGATCGGCCGCTCCGGCGGCGCCATCGGCGAGGCGGTGGTCGTGAGCACCCAGGGCATGTGGCAGTTGTTCACCGGCCTCGGCGACCTGATCGGTGCCACCATCTCCGGGAACACCGACGGCATCGAGAACGTCCGGCCGGCCAGCCCGATCGGGCTCGTCCGCATCGGGGCGCAGACCCAGGATCTCGGCATCGGGTTCACCCTCGAGCTGGTCGCCCTCATCAACGTCTTCGTCGGGCTCTTCAACGTGATCCCGATCTATCCCCTCGACGGCGGCCACTTCTCCGTTGCCCTGTACGAGCGGATCCGGGGCCGTGAGGCGGACGTCCGCAAGCTCGCCCCCGTGGCTGCCGCGGTGGTGATCTTCATGGTCCTCCTCGGCGCGCTCGCCATCTACCTCGACATCGCCAACCCCCTGGACCTGAACTGATGGTCGAACGCCGCCCCACCCGCCAGATCCATGTCGGCTCCGTCGCCGTGGGCGGCGATGCCCCGATCTCCGTGCAGTCGATGACCACGACGAAGACGGCCGACGTCGATGGCACGCTGGCGCAGGTCTACGCCCTGACGGGCGCAGGCGCCGACATCGTCCGGATCACGTGCAACGACGTCGAGGCGGCGGCCGGGCTCGCCGAGATCGTGCCCCGCTCGCCGGTTCCCATCGTCGCCGACATCCACTTCCAGTACCGCCTCGCGCTCGCCGCCCTCGAGGCGGGCGTCGCCGGACTGCGGCTCAACCCCGGCAACATCCGCAAGCCAGAGCACATCAAGGCGGTCGCCGTCGCGGCCAAGGAGCGGGGGGTGCCGATCCGTGTCGGAGTCAACGCCGGCTCCCTCGACAAGGATCTCCTCGAGACGTACGGGGCGCCGGTGCCACAGGCCCTCGTCGACTCCGCCCTCCACGAGATCCGGCTGCTGGAGGAGGTCGATTTCACCGACATCAAGATCTCCGTGAAGCACAGCCATGTGCCGTCGATGGTCGAGTCCTACCGGCTGCTGTCCGAGAAGATCGACTACCCGCTGCATCTCGGGGTCACCGAGGCGGGTCCGCCCCCTGCCGGGCTCATGAAGTCCGTGGCGGGGATCGCCACCCTGCTCCTCGAGGGGATCGGCGACACCATCCGGTTCTCGCTCACCGCCGACCCCGTCGAGGAGGCGGAGGCCGGACGCCGGCTGCTGGAGCAGCTGGGACTGCGCGAGCGCGCCGGGCTCGACCTCATCGCCTGCCCGTCGTGCGGCCGGGCCGAGGTCGACGTGATCCAGGTCGCCAACGATGCCCAGAGGGCGCTCGAGGCCGAGAAGCTGCCGATCCAGGTTGCCGTCATGGGTTGCGTCGTGAACGGTCCGGGCGAGGCTCGAGAGGCCGACATCGGCATCGCGGCGGGCAAGGGCAAGGGCCACCTCTTCATCAAGGGCAAGGTGGTGCGGGTCGTGCCGGAGGACGAGATGGTCGATGCGCTCCTCGACGAGGCACGCAAGCTCGTCGAGGAGGGCGTGGAGGCCCGGCTCGCCGCCGCCGACGACGTGGCCGAGGAACTGGCCCGCCAGACCGCCGAGGAGCTCCTGGCGTCGCAGGGCGACGCCAACCGGGCCGCCGAGCGGCGCGCCGCCGTCACCGAGGTGGCCGGCGGCGAGGCATAGCCGCCGTCACCGGCGGGTCCCCTGCTCGCTAACCTTCGGTCCTCGCCGACCCGAGGAGCGCGTATGCGCTGGTCACGGGCCTACATCCCCACCCTGCGGGACGATCCCGCCGACGCGGAAGCCGTGAGCCACCGGCTGCTGGTGCGCGGCGGCTACATCCGCCAGCTCATGGCCGGTTCGTACTCGCTGCTGCCGCTCGGGTTCAAGGTCGCCCGGAAGGTCGAACAGATCATCCGCGAGGAGATGGACGCCATCGGTGGCCTCGAGTTCCTCGCGCCCGTCGTCCATCCCGGCGAGCTGTGGAAGCGCACCGGGCGCTTCGCCCACATCGAGGAGCTCGTCAAGTTCACGGATCGGCGACAGTCCGACCTGGTCCTGGCGCTCACCCACGAGGAGGTCTTCGCCCTCCTCGCCGCCGAGCTGAGCTCGTACAAGCAGCTGCCCCAGCTCTGGTACCACTTCCAGACCAAGTTCCGCGACGAGCCCCGTCCGAAGTCCGGGCTGCTCCGGGTACGCGAATTCACCATGAAGGACTCGTATTCCCTCGACGTCGACCAAGCCGGGCTCGACGTGCAGTTCGACAACCATTACGCGGCCTACACCAGGATCTTCGAGCGGCTCGGCCTCACGGCGATCCCCGTCCAGGCGTCGTCCGGCGTCATGGGCGGCAGCGAGTCGGTCGAGTTCATGGTGGAGTCGTCGGCAGGCGAAGACGACATCGCCATCTGCGACTCGTGCGGCTACGCGGCCAATCTCGAGAAGGCGACCTCGGCGCTGTCCGAGATCGACGACGAGCCGTGGGAGGGCGAGGCCGAACGCTTCGCCACGCCGGACATTCGCACGATCGCCGGGCTCGCGGAGACGTTCGACTTCGCCCGCGGCGATCGCCAGATCAAGACCCTCGTGTACATCGCCGAAGACGAGCCGGTGCTGGTGCTCCTGCGCGGTGATCACCAGCTCCAGGAGCAGAAGCTGGTCGACGCCCTCGGCACCACCCGCCTGCGTCCTGCACACGGCGAGGAGATCGTCGACCTCATGGGCGCGAGCGCGGGAAGCCTCGGCGCCGTCGGCGTGAGCGGCCTACGGATCGTCGCCGACCCCGCACTCCAGGGCCGCACGAACATGACCACCGGCGCCAACGAGGACGACTGGCACCTGCGCGGCGTCGGCGTCTCCCGTGACATCGCCGTCGACGAGTGGGTCGAGCTGCGGACCGTCGAGGCCGGGGAGGCCTGCGTGGCGTGCGGCGCCCCTCTCGCCATCAGACGAGTGATCGAGATCGGCCACATCTTCAAGCTCGGCACCACCTACACCGAGGCACTCGGCGCCGCCGTGCTCGACGAGAGCGGCCAGGAGCGGGTCATCGTCATGGGCTCCTACGGCATCGGCGTGGGGCGCAGCGTTGCCGTGATCATCGAGGCCAACCATGATGACAAGGGGATCGTCTGGCCGGTGTCGGTGGCGCCCTTCGAGGCCGTGGTGACCGTCGTCAAGGGCGACGACCCGACGACGGCGGCGGCCGCCGAGCGCATCTACGAGGGGCTCCTCGCCCGTGGGGTCGATGCCATCATCGACGACCGCGCCGAGCGGCCCGGCGTCAAGTTCGCCGACGCGGAGCTCGTCGGGATCCCGTATCGGATCACCGTCGGTCCTCGCGGCCTGGCAGAGGGCTTCGTCGAGATCGTGCGTCGCAGCGACGGCGACGTCGACCAGGTCGCCCCCGAGGAGGCCGCCGACATCGTCGCCGAGGTGGTGACGACGGCTCGTTCCTGAGCCGACCGGCCGGGCCGATTCAAGGGGGTCGGCTGGTATACTCGCGCCCACAGTTGGATTGGACGCACGTGACGTGGGCGCCCAAGGTGCCCACGTTTTGTTTGAGGTGAACGCGATCGTGAGCACGATGACCGACCGGCTCTGGGACCGCCTGGAGCCGTTCCTCGCTGCCGAGGGCGTGGAGCTCGACGACCTCGATGTCCGCGGCCAGGGGCCCGGGCGGATCGTGCGCGTCACGGTCGACGCCGAGGGCGGTGTCGGGGTGGATCGCATCGCCGAGATCTCCCGGGGCCTGTCCCGGGCTCTCGACGACGAGGACTCGCTCAGCGGTCCGTTCACCCTCGAGGTGTCGTCCCCGGGGCTCGAGCGTGACCTGCGCCGCCCGACGCACTACCGCAAGGCCGTGGGTCGTGAGGTCGACGTGCGGACCACCGAGCCGATCGCGGAGGCGCAGCGACACGTGGGAGTCCTCGAAGACGCCGACGAGGACGCGATCACCGTCGTCGTCGACGGCTCGACCCGCCGCATCCCGCTCGCCGCGGTGAAGCGCGCGAAGACCGTGTATCGATGGGAGCAGGCGCCCAAACCAGGCCGCAAGTGAGGTAACCGATGGATTTCATGGATGAGCTTCTGGCGCTCGAGAGGGAGAAGGGTGTCCCGGCGGACACGATCCTCGACGCGCTCGCGAACGCGCTCGTCTCTGCCTACAAGCGGAGCCCCGGTGCCGCCGAGGAGGCGCGCGTCACGATCGATCCGGACACGGGGGAGATCACGGTCTACGGGCAGGAGCTCGACGAGGACGGCAACGTGATCAACGAGTGGGAGGACACGCCGGACGACTTCGGCCGTATCGCCGCCCAGACCGCCAAGCAGGTGATCGTCCAGCGGCTGCGGGACGCGAAGCGCGCCCAGGTCTTCGAGATCTACGAGGGCCGCGAAGGCGACCTCGTCACCGGGATCGTGCAGCAGTCCGACCACAGGTACCTGATCCTCGATCTCGGGAACGCCGAGGCGGTCATGCCGGCATCCGAGCGGATCCCCTACGAGCGGCTCGAGCGGGGAACCCGCGTGAAGGCCCTCATCCTCGAGGTCCGAGGCGAGACGAAGGGCGCCCAGATCGTCGTCAGCCGAAGCCACCCCGACTTCATCCGGCGGCTCTTCGAGCTCGAGGTGCCGGAGCTCGTCGAAGGGGTCATCGAGATCCGGGCGATCGCCCGTGACGCCGGTCACCGCACGAAGATCGCCGTCGCCTCCAACGATCTCAACGTCGATCCGGTGGGTGCCTGCGTCGGCGCACGCGGCTCACGGGTCCGGCAGGTCGTCAACGAGCTGCGGGGCGAGAAGGTCGACATCGTCGAGTGGCGCGACGACACGTCGCAGTTCATCGCCGAGGCGCTCAGCCCGGCCAAGGTCCGCCAGGTCATCCTCGACGACGAGACGATGGAAGCAGTCGTCGTCGTGCCGGACCACCAGCTGTCGCTCGCCATCGGCAAGGAGGGCCAGAACGCCCGGCTCGCCGCCCGCCTGAGCGGCTACCGCATCGACATCCGCTCGGAGACCGAGCACTTCGGTCGCGACGACGAGCCGGCCGCCGAGCAGCCCGCAGCCGCCCCTGCCGAGGAGGCCGGGGCGACGGACGCCGGCGACCCGGCCGCCACGGCGGATGCCCCGGCCGAGGCGGATGCCGACGCAGATGCCGAGGAGATCGTCGAGGACGTCTCCGAGGAGTCGTCGGAGAGCGCCGAGGAAGCGGCCGAGAGCGCCGAGGAGGCCGCGGACGACGCTTCCGCCGCCGATTCCGCCGATTCTGCCGATTCTGCCGATTCCGACGATTCTGCCGATTCCGACGAGGGGGCCGATGACGGGGCCACCGACGACGCTCCTGCCGCTGCCGACGAGGTGGGCGACGAGG
>DATHYU010000470.1:0-2371 GCA_035458965.1 Acidimicrobiia bacterium
CATCAGGTTGACGCGCGTGAGGAACTCGTTCGCCGAGTAGACGCCCACCAGATCCTCGCCGGCGATCCCGAGGAACCGCGGGAGGCCGGCACCGAGGCCCAGGAAGACGGCGTCGAACGTGTCGAGGAGGTCCTCGACCGACTCGGCGGCGCCGATGACGGCATCCGTGACGATGTCGACGCCGAGCGAGGCGAGTCGCTCGATCTCGTCGGACACGATGCGTTTGGGCAGGCGGAACTCCGGGATCCCGTACACCAACACGCCCCCCGGCGTGTGGAGCGCCTCGAAGACCGTCACCGCATGCCCCGATCGCGCCAGGTCACCGGCGCACGCCAGCCCGGCGGGCCCACTCCCGACCACGGCCACCCGTCGGCCCGAGGGCTCGACGGTCGGTCGGGGCGCCTCGTGGGCGAGCGCCCAGTCGCCCACGAATCGCTCGATCGCACCGATGGCGACGGGCTGATGCTTGCGCCCGAGGACGCAGGCTCCCTCGCACTGATGCTCCTGGGGGCACACCCGCCCACAGACGGCCGGGAGCGCGTTGTCCATGCCCACGACGGCGGCCGCTCCCTCGAGGTCGCCCAGGCGGAGGAGGCCGACGACGGCGGGGATGTCGAGACCCACCGGACATCCGTCCACGCATGGCGGCCGGCGGCATGCGATACAGCGAGACGCCTCGGTGACCGCCTGGGCGAGGTCGTACCCCAGATTGACCTCGCCGAAGTCGGCGGACCTTTCCCGGGGCGGTCGCTCCGGCATGGCGACCCGGGCCGGACGGTGGCGGCGATCAGCCATGGTGGAGCGCCTCCAGCGCACGGCGTTCGTGCGACAGGTATGCGCGGTTGCGCAGTGCCAGGAGGTCGAAGTCGACCAGGTGCGCGTCGAACTCCGGCCCGTCGACGCAGGCGAACCTCGTCTCGCCGGCGATCGACACCCGACAGCCGCCACACATTCCGGTGCCGTCGACCATGATCGGATTCAGGGACACGACGGTGGGAACGCCCGCGCCTCGGGTCAGATCGGCGACGGCATGCATCATCGGAATCGGCCCGACGGCGTGCACGAGGGCGACCGGCTCCTCGACCAGCAGGTCGGCGAGGGCGTCGGTGACGAACCCGTCACGACCGTACGAGCCGTCGTCCGTGGCCACCAGCAGGTGGTCGGCGGCTTCGCGGAACTCGTCCTCGAGGATCACATGGTCCCGGGATCGGGCGCCGAGGACGCCGACCACCCGGTTGCCGACCTCGCGGAGCGCCCGAGCGACCGGCAGAGCGATGGCGGCACCGACGCCGCCTGCGACGACGGCGACGACCCCCACCCGCTCGAGGTCCGTGGGCCGCCCGAGGGGGCCGACGACGTCCATGAGCTGGTCGCCCGCTCGAAGGCCGATCATCCGCTCGGTCGTGGCCCCGACCGCCTGAACGACCAGGGTGATGGTCTCCCGGCCGCGGTCGGTGTCGCAGATGGTGAGCGGGATCCGCTCGCCGAGGTCGTCCACCCTCACGATCACGAATTGACCGGGTCGGCCGAAGCGCGCCGGTCTCGGCGCGACGACCACCAGACGGCCGATCTGGGGCCCGAGGGCCTGGGACGAGACGACGGGGAACCGTTTCACCGCCTCACGGTCCCTCGGTCGCGCCCGGTGGAACAGGGACGAAGGGCCCTGCCCCGGTAGCCTCGCGATCATGGATCACACGCGGCGCGGCCCGGGGGGCGGAGCCGCCGCGGCCCTGCTGCTCGCCGTCTCGGCGGCGCTGGCCCTGATGACGGTCGGTGGCCTCCCCTCCACGGTGGACGTCCCCGATCCGAGCCTCCCGTCACTCCCACCGGCTCCGCGCGACTCCGAGGCGGTGGCCGTCGCCGTCGTCCAGGAGTTCGCCCTCGCCATCGCCCGGCACGACGCATCGGCGGTGATGGCGACGATGGGCGACCCCGTCCGTGCGATCGACACCCCTGGCTTCGCGCTCCTCGATTCCCGGGTCGACCCGCACGACGTCCTGGCGCGCGTCGAGGTCCTCGTCGCCGTGGCCGATCTCGCGCTCGGGACCTGCCAGGTACAGCCTCCGGGCCTGCCGGTGGGCGTCGACTGGATCGTGACCTGCCCGGAGGCGCGTTTCGATGGCCCCTTCCTGGCCGCCATGGTCGAACACGATCGGCCCGGTGTCTGGTTCTCGGTCGCCGGCGGGCGGATCGTCGCCTTCGGCGATCAGGCCTCGTACGGGTGGCTCAACCGAGACCTCTGCCTCTGGGCGGACTCGGTGCCGGGGGCGGCGGGTGCCTTCGATCTGAGTTGCCGTCCGGGTGAGCAACCGAAGCTCGCGACCGGGCTCGACCTCGCCGCGCGATCGTGGATCGCCGCCGGAAGACCCAC
>DATHYU010000471.1:0-2700 GCA_035458965.1 Acidimicrobiia bacterium
TTGTGCTTCTTGCGGGTCCGGCCCTCGGGCTTGCCCCAGGGACTCGTCGGGTGACGGCCACCGGAGCTGCGGCCCTCGCCGCCGCCGAGCGGATGGTCGACGGGGTTCATGGCGACGCCGCGGGTCTGCGGGCGCACGCCCTTCCAGCGGCTCCGGCCGGCCTTGCCGCCCTTGATGAGCTCCGCCTCGGGGTTGCCGACCTGGCCGATGGTCGCCTTGCAGTCGAGCTCGACGTTGCGCATCTCGCCCGAGGGCATGCGCAGCAGGGCGAGATCGCCCTCCTTGGCGACGAGCTGGATCTGGACGCCGGCCGAACGGCCGAGCTTGGCACCGCCGCCGGGGCGAAGCTCCACGGCGTGCACCTGCGTGCCGGCGGGGATGTTGCGCAGCGGGAGGGCGTTGCCGGGCCGGATCTCGGCAGACGAGCCGGACTCGAGCACGTCCCCGACCTTCACCCGGAGCGGGGCCAGGATGTAGCGCTTCTCACCGTCGTGATAGTGCAGCAGGGCGATCCGGGCGTTGCGGTTCGGGTCGTACTCGATGGCGGCGACGCTGGCGGGGACCCCGTCCTTGTCGCGGCGGAAGTCGACGATGCGGTAACGGCGCTTGTGCCCGCCACCGCGATGGCGCGAGGTGATCCGGCCATAGACATTGCGCCCGCCCGTCGAGCTCTTCTTTGCGATCAACGACTTCTCCGGCGTGTCCGTCGTGATCTCCGAGAAATCGGAGACCGTGCGGAACCGGCGTCCCGGAGAAGTTGGCTTGTATTTCTTCACACCCATCGCTTATACCCCGAAGATGTCGATCTCGTCGCCCTCGGTGAGCGTCACGAGCGCACGCTTGCGATCAGGACGCTTGCCGAGCTTCCAACCGGTCCGCTTCACCTTGCCCTTGCGGTTCTGCGTGTTCACCCGGGTCACCGTCACGTCGAAGATCGCCTCGACGGCCTGACGGATCTCGGTCTTGTTCGACCGAGGGTCCACGAGGAAGGTGTACGTGTTCGTGTCCTCGATGAGGTCGTACGACTTCTCCGAGACGACCGGGGCGAGGATCACGTCGCGTGGATTCTTCATTCCGTACCCCCCTCGGCGTCCTCACGGACGAAGTCGTCGTCGCTCGGGCCGTACCCGGCACTGCCGCCGACGAGGCCGACGGTGTTGTCCGTGAAGAGGATGTCGTCCGCCCAGAGCACGTCGTACGTGGTCACCTGACCGGGCTCGGCGATGACCACCTGCTGCAGGTTCCGTGCCGACCGTGCGGCGACGCCGTTGATCGACGACGTGACGAGCAGCACCTTGCCGCTGAGCTCCATCGCCTCGAGGAGGTCGACGAACTGCTTCGTCTTGGGCGCCGACCACGTGACCGGCTCCACCACCTTCACCCGGGCGTCGGCGGCACGAGCCGACAGGGCGCTGCGCAGGGCCAGGCGCTTCATCTTCTTGGGCGTCCTCTGTGCGTACGACCGGGGGATCGGGCCGTGGACCACACCACCGCCGACCCACTGCGGCGAGCGGATCGACCCATGGCGGGCACGGCCGAGGCCCTTCTGGCGCCACGGCTTCCGGCCGCCGCCCCGGACCTCCGAGCGTGTCTTCGTCTTGGCGGTCCCGGCGCGGGCCCCGGCGAGCTGCGCCGTGACGACCTGGTGCATCACCGGGACGTTGGGCTCGAGGCCGAAGACGGTCGGATCGAGGGCGACCTCACCGGTCTTCGCGCCGGCGTCGGAGTAGACGGGGGCGATGAGCTTGTCAGCCACGAGCCTTCACCGCCTCCCGCACCAGCACGACGGCGCCCTTGGACCCGGGCACGGCTCCCTTGAGCAGCAGGAGATTCCGCTCGGCGTCGACGTCGACGACCTCGAGGTTGAGCGTCGTCTGCCGCTCACCGCCCATGCGGCCGGCCATCTTCATCCCCTTGAACACCCGAGACGGCGTGGCGCACGCCCCGATGGAGCCGGGGGCGCGATGGATCCGGTGGGCACCGTGGCTGGCTCCCTGACCGGAGAAGTTGTGGCGCTTCATGACGCCCTGGAACCCCTTGCCCTTCGTCACACCGGCGACGTCGGCCTTCTGCCCCTTCTCGAGGACGTCGGCGATCGAGATCTCCTGACCGACCTCGTAGGCCCCGGGATCGTCGACCCGCACCTCGACGAGATGCTTGTGGGGCGGGAGCCCGGCGGACTTGAAGTGTCCCGCGATGGGCTTGGTCACCCGGTTCTCCGGGAGCTCCCGGTACGCGATCTGGATCGCGCCATACCCATCCGTCTCGGGCGTCTTCACCTGGACGACATGGCAGGGCCCGGCCTTGATGACGGTCACGGGAATGGCCCGCGCCTCGTCGTCGAAGACCTGGGTCATGCCCAGTTTCTCTCCGATGATCGCCTTCACGTCTTGATCTCCACTTCGACGCCTGCCGGCAGATCGAGCCGCATCAGCGAGTCCACCGTCTTGGGGGTGGGCTCGAGGATGTCGAGGAGTCGCTTGTGGATCCGCATCTCGAAATGCTCCCGAGAGTCCTTGTGGACGTGCGGGCCGCGGATCACGGTGTACCGGTGGATCTCCGTGGGGAGAGGCACCGGACCTTTGATCTTCGCCTGGGTACGGATCACGGTCTCGGCGATCTTGCGCGCGGACTCGTCTACGACCTCGTGGTCGTATGCCTTCAGGCGGATTCTGATTCGGTGGTCGTCGGCCATCTCCC
>DATHYU010000472.1:0-2988 GCA_035458965.1 Acidimicrobiia bacterium
CTGAGCCCGTCACCCTCGACCTGCTGGCGCGTCGCGTCGGTGGCCGGGTCGTCGGCGATCCGGCCACGCTCCTCGTCGACGCCACCCACGACTCGCGGCAGGTCCGCAGTGGGACGCTCTTCGTCGCCGTCCCGGGCCTCACGGTGGATGGCCACGGGTACGTCGGGGCGGCACGGGAGGCGGGCGCATCGGCGGTCTGCGTCGAGCGTCTCGTGCCCGGCGACCCCGGGCCCGCACTCGTCGTCGCGGACACGCGGTCGGCGCTGGGCCCCATCGCCGCGATCATCCATGGCGACCCGTCGGCGTCGCTTCGGGTCGTCGGCGTGACCGGCACCAACGGCAAGACGACCGTCACCCATCTCCTCGAGGCGATCTGCATGCACGCCGGGATGCGGCCGGGGGTGGTCGGGACGCTCGGCGCGCGGATCGCCGGCGAGACGATTCCCCTCGGGTTCACGACACCGGAGGCCAGCGATCTCCAGCGCCTGCTCGGCCGCATGGTGACGGCCGACGTCGACGTCGCGGCGGTCGAGGTGTCGTCCCACGCGCTGGCCCTGGGCCGGGTCGGGGGCACCTCGTTCGCCATCGCCGCCTTCACGAACCTGTCCCAGGACCATCTCGACTTCCACGGCGGCATGGACGAGTACGAGCGGACGAAGGCGTCGCTGTTCTCGCGCGACCGGGCGGGACGCGCCGTCATCTGGACGGACGATCCCGCCGGCGCCCGCATCGCCGCCTCCACCGACCTCCCGGTCGTCACCGTCGGACACGAGCCCGCGGACGTGCAGGGCGTCGACGTGGTCTGCGGCCTCGACGGTTCGCGGTTCACCCTGGTCTCCGAGGGCGAGCGGGTCCCGGTGACGCTGCCCCTCCTGGGCGACTTCAACGTCGCGAACGCCCTGATCGCAGGGGCGTGTGCCGCGGAATTGGGGGTCCCCTGGGATACCATCGCCGACGGCATCGCCACGGCCCACCCGGTGCCGGGACGCTTCGAGATCGTCGAGACGCGAAGGGATTGCACGATCGTCGTCGACTACGCCCACACGCCCGACGGCGTCGCCAAGGCGGTCGCCGCCGGGCGGCGGCTCCTCGATTCCGGGCGGCTGATCGTCGTGGTCGGCGCCGGCGGCGATCGCGACCGGGCCAAGCGGCCGCTCATGGGCGCGGCGGCGGCCGTCGCCGATCTGGCCGTCCTCACCTCGGACAACCCCCGGTCGGAGGACCCGGGACGGATCCTCGACGAGGTGGCCGCCGGGGCGGGGAACGGCGCGCAGGTCGTCCGTGAGGTCGATCGGCGCCGAGCCATCCGGCGAGCCCTGGAGCAGGCCGTGGCAGGCGACCTCGTCCTCGTGTTGGGAAAGGGGCACGAGCAGGGGCAGATCTTCGCCGACCGGGTCGTCCCGTTCGACGATCGTGAGGTCGTCCGGGAGGAGGCCGCCGCATGCTGAGCTGGACCCTCTCCGACGTGGCCCGCATCACGGGTGGGCTCCTGACCGGCTCGGCCCCGGTCCACCGGGTCGTGACCGACTCCCGGGAGGCGGGGGAGGGCGACCTGTTCGTGGCGATCGTCGGGGAGCGCCACGACGGTCACGATTTCGCCGCCGACGTGCTCGCCGCCGGGGCGTCGGCCCTCGTGGAGCACCGGAGGCTGCCGGCCGGGGGCCAGGGCGTCGAGGTGCGCGACACCCTCGAGGCCCTCCGCCTGCTCGCCAAGGCGCGCCGCGGCGAGGTCGATGTGCCCACCGTGGCCGTCACCGGCAGCACCGGCAAGACCTCGACGAAGGATCTCGCGCGGGTCACGCTCGGCGCCGGCACCCACGCCTCGGAGCGGTCGCTCAACAACGAGATCGGCGTTCCGTTGACGATGCTCGGCGTGCCGGACGACGCGACGGCGCTCGTCGTCGAGGTCGGGAGCCGCAATCGCGGCGACATCGCGCTGCTGGCCCCCATCGTCGAGCCCGACGTCGCCGTCATCACGGCCGTCGGGCGGGCTCATCTGGAGACCTTCGGCGACGAGTCGGGGGTGCTCGAGGCCAAGTGGGAACTCGTCGACGCCCTTGCGCCCGAAGGTGTCGCGGTGCTCCCCGTGGAGGACGATCGGCTCGTCTCCCGCCGCAGCGGCCCGCTGGTCACGTTCGGCGAGCGCGCCGATGCCGACGTCGCCGCACTCGACGTCTCCGTCGACGACACCGGGCGCGCGGCTTTCCGGCTCGTCCACGCCGGCCGCTCGTTCGACGTCCACCTCCCGGTGGCCGGGCTCCACCAGGCCCGCAACGCCGCAGCGGCGGTGGCCGCCGCGATCGCGGTCGGGCGGGACGCCGAGGAGGCCGTGGCGGCCCTCGCCGGGGCTGCCGGCTCACCCTGGAGGATGGAGGTCCATCGGGGCCGCTACACGGTCGTGAACGACGCCTACAACGCGAACCCGGACTCGACGACGGCAGCCCTCGAGACGGTGGCGGCGATGCCGGGCCGGCACATCGCCGTGCTCGGCGAGATGCTCGAGCTCGGCGATTCGGCCGCCGCCGGACATCTCGAGGTGGGCGAGGTGGCGCGCCGCCTCGGCTTCGCCAATGTGATCGTCGTCGGTTCCGATCCCGGCATCCTCGCCGGTGCCGGTCCGGTCGGCCGGGCCGTCTCCGACGCCGATGAGGCACTCACCGTGCTCCGCCGGGTCCTTCGTGACGACGACGTGGTCCTCGTCAAGGCCTCTCGCGGCGTCGGTCTGGAGACGCTCGCCGCAAAGCTGGCGGAGGAGTCGGCACCGTGATCGAGATGCTCGTCGCCGCCGCCGTCGCCTTCGGCGTCACCGTCGTGGCGATGCCCTTTGCGATCCGCATCCTCCGGGCACGCAACGTCGGCCAGTTCATCCAGTCCGACGTCGAGGGCCACATGCACAAGCAGGGGACGCCGACGATGGGCGGCATCGTCATCATCGTGGGCGTCGCGATCGCCTACGTGATCGCCCACGTCGACCTCCGCGACTCCGCC
>DATHYU010000473.1:0-4870 GCA_035458965.1 Acidimicrobiia bacterium
TCGCCACGCGTCCGGGCGGCCGACTCCGCCCGAAGGGCGGCCGACTCCGCCCGAAGGGCGGCCGACTCCCCCACCCCAACCACCCGCCCGGGGGATGCGCACCGACCACGCGGGCGCGACCATGGCCCCATGCTGCTGTTCATCCTCTGGATCTTCCTGGCGATCGTCTCGCTGCCGCTGGCGATCCTCGCGCTGGTCCTCTACCCGCTCGTCTGGCTGCTCGCCCTGCCGTTCCGGCTCGTCGGCATCTCGCTTCGCGGCGTGTTCGACCTGATCGAGGCGATCATCCGGCTCCCGGCCCGCCTGCTCCGCGGTGCCGATCGGGACCGCTAGCGTCGCGATCCGTGAGCAGTCCCACCGTCGACCGGATGCCGGCCCGAGACGGCACCCGCCTCGCACTGCGCCGGTTCGACGGTGACCGAGAACCCGGCTTCGTCCTCGTCCACGGGCTCGCCTCGAACGCTCGCACCTGGGATGCCGTGGCCGGCATCCTCTCCGATGCCGGCCATCCCGTGATCGCCTACGACCAGCGCGGTCACGGCGCCTCCGAACGGCCGGAGCACGGCCACGACCTGGGTACCGCGCTCGCCGACCTCGATGCCGTCGTGGCGGCCTCGGGCTTCGCACACTTCGTCGTCGCCGGGCAGTCGTGGGGCGCCAACCTCGCCGTGGCCCACGGTGCGCGGTCCGCGCTCACCCCCCAGGCCGTGATGTGTGTCGACGGCGGCACCATCGACCTGCCGTCGATGTTCGCCACCTGGGAGGAGTGCGCCGAACGCCTGGCGCCTCCGGGGATCCGCGGCGATCTGGCGGCGGCCGAGGCAGGCATCCGGGCCATGCACCCGGGTTGGCCGGACGAGGCGATCACGGCCACCCTCGCCAACCTCGAGGAGCGGCCCGACGGCACGGTTGCGAATCGGCTCCCCCGCACGTCCCACATGGCCATCCTGCGCACGATGTGGGACCACCCGCCATCGAACGACCATCGCCGGCTGAAGGTGCCGGCGACATTCCTCATGGCGAGCCGGGCCATCGACCCGGCGTTCGGCGAAGAGAAGCATCGGTCGGTGCAGGCGGCGGCATCGGTGATCCGCGAGGCGACCGTGGAGTGGATCGACGGCGGCCACGACCTGCACCTCGAGCTCCCGGACCTCGTCGCCGCCCGTCTGCGCAGCGCCGTCTGATCCCTCATGCTCGGCCGTTCACGGACCGATGGATCCCTGATCGATCGGATCTGTGGAGCGCGCCGTGACATCACAAACCATCGAGACACGTGAAGAGGTCGGACCCGCGACCGTCGACGTCCTCGTCGACAGCCTCGGGCTTGCCTGGGCCGCGTTCACCCTCTACGAGGATCCGACCGGGATCGACTCTTTCGCCCGGGCCCTTCACACCCTGGCCCGATGTCCGGCCTACCCCCACGACTTCGTCGTCGGCCCCGACGGTTTCATCGCGGGAGACGAGCTCGTTCCCCACAAGCGTGAGGCGACGGTCCGCGTCGCCCGCCGGCTGTTCGGGCTCGGCGCCTCGGGCTTGCAGCTGGTCGGCCCTCCTTCTGGCGCCGACGTGCTGCGGCTGTTCCGCATCCTCGCCGCCGGAGACACCACCGAACCGACGAAGGCCCTGCGCGCCGCAGGCGTCACGAACATCACCGTGCTCCACACGTCGGTGACCGGGGACGTCGGCGAACCCGAGGGCGACGGCGACCGGGCCTGGTACATCTCCTACGACGGCGACCCCGAACCGTTCATCACCTCGCTCCTGGCGAGCGCCGGAAGCGACGCCAGGGCGGTTGCCGGGTCGTTCGTCGCCGAGTACGAGCGGGTCCACGACCTGATCGAACCCACCGACCGGTGGGGAGCCGAGGAGGTGACCCACGCCTTCGTCGACGCCTTCTGGTACCTCCCGTCCGACCATCGCTCCGCGGTGTTCTCCCTCATGCTCGAGCGGCGGAGCCGGCCCGAGAACCTCGCCTTCCTCGACCAGTTCGGGACCATGGAACTCGCCGAGGTGAACCGGACGTTCGGCTCCGCCGGCCATCCCCTCCTTGCCGAGTACCTCCGCGTCGCTGCCGAAGAGGACGGACGGCAGACCACGGACCTGTCCTCCATCGCGGGGGACCCGAACGCGACGCTCGGACGGGCGGTGATCGACCAGGTCGCGAGCGTCCTCTCGGCTGCCGAACCGAGCGGAACGCCGGCCACCGATGCCGCACTCGACCGGCTCCGGTCCCAGGCACCGAAACCTCGCGACCACGGCCGCTCCGCGGGCAACGTCATCCGGGGGCTCCTCGCCACGGCGAGCGACGAGGACGCGTTCCTCGAGGCCGCCTCCGTCTGGGCCATCCGTGTCACGGCCGCGCTTCGCGGCGGGAACGTCCGCGCCGCCGAGGCGTGGATGAGGACGGCGGCGGCGGTCGATCTCGACCCGTCGCGGCGGTCGCTGCTCATGGACGCCCTCAGGCATGGACTCGACGACGAGAGTCTCGACACGCTCGTCGATTTCCTCGTCGGGCAGCCCGATGACACCTCGCTCCTGCGCCGACTCGCCCCGCTGTATGCCGCATCGCCGCTCGTGCACGCCCTCGGTGCAGAACCGGAGATGGCCCGGCGCAAGAGGCTGATCGCCGCGCTGACCCCGATCGCGCGCACCCGGCCCACGGCACTCGTCGGCCATCTCGAGGACCCTCGCTGGTACCTGGTCCGCAACGTCATCCTCCTCCTGGGGACCTCCGGACATCGGGGCCTCGCCGACGAGGTCGTCAAGGTGGCCGCCCACGAAGATCCCCGGGTCCGGCTCGAGGTCCTCAGGGCCCTCTCCCGCCTCCGGCCGGACCGCGGCCGGGACCACCTGTTGCGCGCCCTCAACGATCCCGCCATCGCGGGCGAGGCGGCGTCGGTGCTCGCCACGGTCGAGGATGCCGCCATCGACCTCGCCCTCGGAGAGCGGCTCGATGCGGCAACCGAGATCGACGCCCAGCTCCGCCTCATCGACGCCCTCGGAAAGCGACGGACCGACCAGGCTTCGGCGAAGTTGCGCGAAGTCGCCCAACGGCGTCTTGCGCTCTTCGGGACGGCTCGCCGACTCAAGCGGGCGGCCCGGGCCGCCATCGGGGGTGCCCGTGACTAGAGCAGGCGTCGTTCCGTTCCTCCGCGCCCTGCGACGGGCGGCGACCTACGCCCGCCTCTACGGCACCGGGCATCGGTTGACGCTCGAGGCGTGCGACGAGGCCGCCAAGGCGACCGGCGTCCTCATGGGCTCGAACAGCGGTGCGGACCTCGGCATCGTCGGCGACACCCTGTTCGTGGACGGAGCGGCCGAGGGCGAGGCGTCACTCCGCTTCAACGGCTTCGTCCGCACCATGGTTCAGGTCGGCATCGAGTCGATCACCTTCAGCGGGCGGGTCGACCCCGACGAGCTCGCCGGGGTGGTCCGCATGATCGCCGGGGCGACCGACGGGTACGAGGGCGGCGCCACGATCCGCATCAACGAGATCGACATGTCCAAGGAGGAGATCGCAGAGACCCCGACGTCCGCCATCAGGCGCACCTACACCCAATCGCTCGACAGTCTGCGAGCGGTCGGTGTTGCCGTGCAATCCGGCACACCGGTGTCGCTGGAGGCCACGGCGACGTCGGTGCGGGACCTCATCCGCCAGGGCATGGAGGCGCCCCGGGCTTCGATCCTGCTCGCGACGGTGAAATCGCATCACGAGTACACCTTCTACCACTCGGTGAACACGAGCATCCTGTCGCTCGCCGTCGCCCAGCTCGTCGGGCTCCCCAAGGAGGAGCAGCTGCTGCTGGGACTCGGGGCCATGCTCCACGACATCGGCAAGATCGGGGTCTCTGCCGCCGTGCTCAGCCATCCCGGCCGCCTCGACGAGGCGCAGTGGGCCGAGATCCGCCGGCATCCGCAGATCGGGGCCGAGGCGATCCTGGCCGCGGCGAAGCCGGGCCAGGAGGTGGCCGCGGCCGTGGCTCTCGAGCATCATGCCCGCTTCGACGGCTCGGGCTACCCGCGGCTCGTGTACCACGACGGCACCCACCATCATCACCATGAGGCCGGACATCGGCATCCGCTCCACTTCTTCAGCCGCCTCGTCGCCGTCGCCGACACCTACGACGCGATCACGACCCGACGCTCCTACCGGCGGGCCGAGCCTCCGAGCCGGGCGATGCAGATCCTCGTGAACGAATCCGGCAGGAGCTACGACCCGGACTTCGTCCTCGCCTTCGCCCACCTCCTCGGTGTCCACCCGCCGGGGACGTTCCTGCGGCTGCGATCGGGGATCGTCGTCATGGTCATCGGCGGCAAGGCCAAGGGAGGGCTCGCCCCGAAGGCCGTCATCGTGCAGGACGCAATCGGCGCCGACGTCGCCCAGCCCGAGCCGGTTCAGTTCACGCTCGACGACATCGTCGAGCACGTGCCTGCGTCGGTCCTCGGCGCCTCGCCGACGACCATCCTCGACAAGACCGGGATCACGATCTGACGGGAACTCCGGAGACGTAAGGAACGTCGGAACGCCATGGACGGACTGGTTCACTCGCTCTCATCGCTGGCCACGGCGCTCGTCGTCGGGCTCGGCGGCCTCGCCGTCGGCACGGGTGTGCCGCGCCTGTTCTCCAGGCGTCGCCCCCGGACCACCCGACCGCACCGGCGCTGACGCGGTCGCCCGCCCCGCCTGGCGGGCGGGGCGGCGCCGGGCGAGCACGGATTGCATGTGGAGCCCGTCGTCGTCGCGCTCGGGTGTGAACGTCTCGAACCACTCGAGATCGAACACCGCACCGACCGCCGAGATGAGGGTCTCGTCGGAACGGAGCGTGAAATAGCGGGGCGGCCGATAGAAGTCGTCGTCATAGATCCCGGA
>DATHYU010000474.1:0-7801 GCA_035458965.1 Acidimicrobiia bacterium
GATGTGGATGTGGGAACGCTGCAACCCGATACCGGTGAATTTCAGCACCCCGTCGACTACGTCCGTCGTCCCGATCGAACCGAACAGCTTTCCCTCGTCGCCGGCCTGTGCGGCTATCACCACCCGGGTTCCGACCAGCGACTTGGCGGTCGCGTCCGCCTCCTCGAACGCCCTGCGCAGCGTCTGCTCGTGCGCGGCACGGATCGCCTCGGCGTCGCGCAAGGCGCCCGGAGTGGCCTTCACGGCCAGCTTCTTCGGAACCAGGTAGTTGCGGGCGTAACCGTCGGCGACGTCGACGACGTCGCCCTTCCCGCCGAGGCCCTTCACGTCCTGGATGAGGATGAGCTTCATCATCGGCTGACGTACGGGAGGAGGGCGAGCTCACGGGCGTTCTTGATCGCGTTGGCGACCTTGCGCTGGTGCTGGACGCAGTTGCCGGTCACGCGCGACGAACGGATCTTCGCTCGGTCGGACATGAACTTGCGGAGGAGCGCTACGTCCTTGTAGTCGACGTAGTCGATTTTCTCCACGCAGAAGTAACAGACCTTCTTCTTCTGACGCCGTCCGCCGCGCTCTTCGCGGCGCCGGCGTCGTTGGGGCTTCTTGGCCATGGAACCGGTTCTCCTTCAGGGGATCAGAACGGGGCTTCGTCGGGTCCGTAGTCGTCGCGGGCGACCGGACCGGCCGGCTGCTGCGGGGCGCCGCCGCCGAAGGAATCGCCCGAACGCGGAGACCGCGTGACGGAGGCCGTGGCCCACCGCAGGGAGGGGCCGATCTCGTCGATGGCGATCTCCACGACAGAGCGCTTCTCGCCCTCCTGGGTCTCCCAGGTCCGCTGCTCGAGCCGGCCGGTCACGATGACCCGCATGCCCTTTTGGAGCGATTCGGCGGCATTCTCCGCGGCGTCCCGCCACAGGGTGCCTCCGAAGAAACTCGTCTCCTCTTCCCACTGGCCGTTGCGCTGGTACCGCCGATTCACGGCGAACCGCACCTTGGCCATGGCCACCCCGGAAGGGGTGAAGCGCAGTTCCGGATCCTCTACGAGGTTGCCGATGAGCGTCACGCTGTTCGTCGCCATGTCCCGTTCTCTCTCTTCGTCGTCTTCGGTCGTCCACCACCATCCTGGGCGGTGGGTGTGACACGTCTACTCGGGCTTGATGAACTTGTGCCGCAGCACGTTGTCCGAGATCGCCAGGGCTCGGTCGACCGTGTCGACGGCGTCGTTACTGCCCTCGAACGTCACCAGGGCGTAGTAGCCCTCGTGGAGATGCTTGATCTCGTACGCGAACCGGCGCTTGCCCCAGAAGTCGGACGACGTCACGGTCGCCCCCAGGGAAGCCAGCGCGGCTTCGACGGTCGCCACCTCCGACCGGACGTCGGTCTCGGCCAGTTCCGGCCGAAAGATGGTCATCAACTCATAGGTGCGCATCGTGCGCTCCACCTCCTTCGGACACCCGTCATCACGGGCGGCCCCTCTCGGGGCAGGTCGGGGAAGGCGCACAGTGTATCGCGGCTCCGATGCCCATCCGTCCGAGATCCGTTGTCGGCTTTCGCGGACAGCGAACCCCAGCGGTTCTGGCGTAACGGATCCGTAACGACGGTGCCGCACGATTCGCCCGAACCGAGAAGGAGGTCTCAGTTGCGCCGGTTCACCGTGATGGGGCTCGTCGTCGCCGTGCTCGCTGCAGCGTGCAGCGGTGGGCCGAGCAAGGAGGTTCTGGCGTTCTGTGACGCGTTCGTCGAGGTCGAGGCCGCGTTCAGCGGTGAGCCCGACCCCGCGACGATCGGTGGGCTCATCGACCGCGTGGACGAACTGGCGCCGTCGGCGATCGCCACCGACATCGGGACCATGACGACCACGGCCCGCACGGTGCTCTCCACCGGCGACTTCGCCGCGTTCGAGAGCGACGAGTTCGGGGCGGCCAGCGAGGCGGTCGACGACTACCTCGTCGCCGAGTGCGGGTACGAGACGTTCACCGTGTCCGCCATCGACTACGCCTACGAAGGCGTCCCCGAACGCGTGAAGTCCGGGACCGTGGCGATCGAATTCCAGAACGACGGGACGGAGTTCCACGAGATACTCCTGATGCGCCGCAACGAAGGGGTCACCGAAGGATTCGCGGAGTTGCTGGGACTTCCCGAGGAGGAGGCGATGACGAAGGTGACGATGGTCGGCGCCGAGTTCGCCGAGCCCGGCGGGAGCGGCACGACCTTCGTCCGCCTCGATCCCGGCGCCTACGCCATCCTCTGCTTCATCCCCGTCGGCGCCACGCCCGAGAACCTCCCGGCCCTGGAGTCGGGCGAGTTCGAGGGCGGCCCGCCGCACTTCACGCTCGGGATGCTGGCCGAACTCACCGTCGAGGACTGACGAAACACGGTGGGGCCCGGGGCGTGTTCCCGGGCCCCGCACGACGCCCCCTACGATCGACGCCGCATGTGGGTCTTCTTCTCCTTCTGGGGCGCCGGGACGCTCATCGCCCTCCTCTTCCTCGAGGGTGGATGGCAATTCCTCATGTTCGTCGGCTCGGCCTGGCTGGGGGTGTGGGTCACGGCGGCACGCGAGGACGACGGGACCCGCTGGGGCGAGGAAAGCGCCAGGCGGTCCGGGGAGAAACGCGACGGATGAGGGCCGTGGTCGTCGGTGGCGGGATCGCCGGCGCCTCCGCCGGCATGTTCCTCGCGGAGGCCGGGGTCGACGTCGTCCTGCTCGAACAGGAGATCGTGTGCGGCCACCACACGACGGGCCGGTCGGCGGCGCTGTTCACCGAGGCCTACGCGCAGCCCGCACTCCGGCGCCTGGCCATCGGCAGCCGCCGGTTCCTCGAACATCCGCCGGACGAGTTCGCCGACGCGCCGATCGTGTCCCCGCTCGGTGGTCTTCTCTTCGCGGCGCGCGACGACCAGCAGCGGGCACTCGACCGGGAGTACCGCCTCGCGGCCGAGCACGTGCCGAGCGTCCGCCTCGTCGACCGGGAGGAAGCCCTGTCGCTCTGCCCCGTGCTCGACCCGGACGTGATCACCGGCGGCTATCTCGAACCCGACGCCATGAACATCGACGTCCACGCCTTGCACCAGGGGTACCTGGGCCGGCTCCGGCGGCACGACGGGAGGATCGAGGTCCGGTCCCCGGTCACGGGCCTCGCGCAGCGGGGCACGACCTGGCACGTGACCACCCCGAGCGGGTCGCTCGAGACCGACGTGGTCGTGAACGCCGCCGGTGCATGGTGCGACCGGGTCGCCGGCCTCGCCGGGATCGAACCGCTCGGGCTGCGGCCGCTCCGCCGGACCGCCTTCACGATCGACCTCGATCGGTCCACGAGGGGATGGTCGATGGTGGTCGATGTCGACGAGCAGTGGTACCTGAAGCCGGAGGGCGCCGGCCTGCTCTGCTCGCCCGCCGACGAATGGGACTCGGTGCCGTGCGACGCACGGCACCGAGAGGAAGACGTCGCCCTGGGCATCGAGCGCATCAACGCCGCCACGACGCTCGCCATCCGCTCGATCCGCTCGGCCTGGGCGGGTCTGCGGTCGTTCCTGCCGGACCGGGTCCCCGCCGCCGGGGAGGACCCCGACCACCCGGGGTTCTTCTGGCTCGCCGGCCAGGGCGGCTCGGGCATCAAGACGTCACCGGCGCTCGGCATGCTGACGGCGGACCTCGTGACGTCGGGAAGACCCCGGGAGGACCTGATCGCCGCCGGCGTGGACGTTGCCGAGCTGGCCCCGGCGCGGTTCAGGGATCGATCGTGAGCGTGAGCGGATCGAGCCCGTCGAAGCCGCCCTCCACCGTCTCGACGGCGTAGCGGTAGGCATCGGCCGCTTCGTACGACACACACGGATTCACCGGGCACGCGGCCATGGTGGCTCGGTCGACGAGACGGCCCTCGGCGTCGAACCAGGCGATCTCGAGCGGGATGGGCACCGTGAACATGCCGAACGTCGACGTCGAGTCCTCGTCGTAGACGAACAGCATGCCGTCCAGGTCACCCAGGTCCGCGACCTGCCGCAGTCCCCGATACCGCTCGTTCGCGTCGTCGGCGACGGCCACGATCCACGATCGGCCGGAGACGTCGATCGTCGCCAGGGCGAACGCGTCGGAGACGTCGCCGCGATCGACGCGACCCGGCGTGACCGTGGTGGTCACGAGGGCGTCGGTCTCCTCGTCCGACATGAGCCCGTCGGGGTTCGCGCAGGCGGTCAGGACGAGAGGCAGGAGAAGGATGAGCCACAGGGCGCGGGCCGGGGGTGCCCCCCTCCGTCGCTCGGGCTCGCCGACGGAACCCGATGGGTTCCCCCCCACCTCCCCCGTGGGGGAGGAACCCGAACTCACGTCGGTCAGAGCCCGCCGAGGAGGGCGCGGACCGTCTCCTCGGGCATGTGGTAGGTCTCGTCCTCGGAGGGGAACTCGCCCTTCTCGACATCGAGGAAGAACTCCTGGAGGGCCTCGATGCCCGCGGCGTGGAGGTCGGCGTACTTGCGCACGAACTTGGGGAGCCGACCGTCGTGGAGGCCGAGGACGTCGTGGAAGACGAGGACCTGGCCGTCCGTGCCGACGCCGGCGCCGATGCCGATCGTGGGAACCGACACCTCCTTCGTCACCAGCTGTGCCAGCAGGTCGGGAACGCCCTCGAGCACGATGGCGAAGACGCCGGCCTCGGCGAGGGCCTGCGCGTCGGCCATGAGCGCCCGGGCGGCCTCGAGGGCCTTGCCCTGGACGCGGTACCCGCCCATGGCGTGCACCGACTGGGGCGTGAGCCCGAGGTGGCCCATGACCGGGATCTCGGCGTCGACGATCGCCTCCACCATGGGAACCCGCTTGCGGCCGCCCTCGAGCTTCACGGCCTCGGCGCCGCCTTCGCGGACGAGCCGGCCGGCGTTGCGAACGGTCTCCTCGACCGAGACGTGATAGCTCATCCAGGGCATGTCGCCGAGCACGAGCGCCCGCGGCTTGGTGCGGGCCACGGCGGCGGTGTGGTGGATCATGTCGTCGACGGTCACTTCGAGGGTCGTCTCGTAGCCGAGGACGACGTTGGCGACCGAGTCGCCGACGAGGATGATGTCGGCGCCCGCGGCGTCGGCGATGCGGGCGGTGGGGGCGTCGTAGGCGGTCACCATCTTCAGCCTGGGACCGCCCTTGGCCGCCAGGACCTTGGGTGCCGTGACCTTGTCGCGCATGGTTCTGTTCCCTTCTCCCCGCCGTCTCCGGTCGGGGGAATCGTCGCTGCGCTCTCTCGGCCGCCGCCGCACTTCGGATCCGATGCCCTGCGGGGTCACCGGTCCGCGGCCGTGGCCGGAGTAATGGTACCGACCCGCGAAACCGTGCGCAGGTTCCCCGCCGGTAGCCTCGAGGAGACGAGCGGAGGAGACCCATGGCGCGCAAGGACATCACGATGACCGATGAGGAGACCCTCGCCTTCCTCGAGGCGGGTCACACCCTCCAGGTCGCCACGATCGGCACGAGCGGTTTCCCCCACGTCGCGCCCATGTGGTACGTCGTCGAAGACGGCAGGGTCGTCTTCCGGTCGTTCACGAAGTCGCAGAAGATCGTCAACCTGCAGCGCAACCCCAAGCTCACCGTGCTCGTCGAGCAGGGCCTCGCCTACGAGGATCTCCAGGGCGTGATGATCCAGGGCACGGCGAGGCTGGTCGACGATCCCGACTACGTCCTCGAGCTCTACGGCCGACTCTCCGCCAAGTACGCCTTCGTCGGCTCGGAGCCCGTCCCGCTCGAAGGCGACGCCCTCGGGGCCGCCTTCGGCCGCTTCGCACCGAAGAACACGGCCGTCGTCGTGGAGCCGCACAAGGTCGTCACCTGGGACCACACCAAGATCGGCGGCGGGTACTGACCCGAGGGGCATGACGCCCCCCGCCGGAGGTCGGACGGGGGGTCACCCGATCCCGACGAGCCGGCGCGCCGGGCAGGATGGCTGATCGGCCGAGGGAGTCCGGCCCTGGGCGCGCCTCCTTCCGTTTCCTGGATGCTCGAGCCCAGAGGGAAGGGAACAGCGTGCGTGGGTTCGCCGTGCTCGGACGAGGGGCCCCGGGGCACCCGCGGCCCGGGCGCCCCGATCGCCGGGCTCCCTCCACGAATCAGGGACATCCCCGATACCCCGATCCGCCTCCGCTCCATATGGTCGATCCCATGGCAGGAGAGGACACCGTGATCGAACGGAGGACGGTCCGATGAACCGATGGCTGGGCGGAATCATCGGCGCCATCGGCGGGTCGATCGCCCTGGGCAGCATCAGCGGAGGCCAGGGCGCCCCGGCCGGCCTCGTCGGCGGGCTCCTCCTCGGCGCCGCGGTGCTCCCCGATCTGACCTCGAAGACACCGGCGAAGCCTGCGGTCGAGGCCGACGAGGCCCCCGACGGTGACGACGTCACCGAGGACGTCGAGGCGTTCATCCGATCGGCCGTGGAAGCCGGGGTCCTCGACGAACCGACGGCCACGCGGTTGCTGACGTTCGCGCGCCGCCCATCGGTCGCCGAGCGGACCGCCGCCGAACGAACCGCCGAGGCCCGCCCCGCCCCGTCGACGGCACCGGCCGAGACGCGTCCCGATCAGGGGCGTCCGGAACGTCCGGAGGCGAGACGATGGCCTCAGCCGGGCGACCGGGCCGTCACCGTCGCCCCGGCGGGCGTGTGGACGAGCACGCTCTCCCCGAACACCTCCATCCGGCTCAACGACCGCACGATCGAGTCCGGTGTCTGGGTGGAGACCGTCGCGGCGCGCGACGACGTGATCCTCGTCGAGTTCGACGACGGCACCCGCGGCTGGGTCCGGCGTGCCGACCTGGGCGCCTTCAAGGTCGACGATCTCGTCACCGCGGTCGCGCCGACCGAGGAGCCCGAGACGGTGGAGACCGTCACCGTGCCCCGTCGCACCCCTGTCTGGTTCGACGAGCAGACCCTGTACACCGGGGTCGGCGTGCCGGATCGCACCGTTGGGGCCGGGACGCGATGCCGGGTGGTCGAACGCCGTCTGGGGTTCGTGCACATCGTCCTTCCCGATGGCCGGCACGGCTGGATCCACGAGCGATCCCTCGAGGCCGCGCCGGCGGCCCCGGTCACACCTGCCGCGCCGGCGGCCCCGGTCACACCCGCCGCGCCGGCGCGCCCCGTCTCCGACCCGAAGCCGACGGCTGCTCCCGTGCCCACGCCCACGCCCACGCCGGCACCCAAGCCGACGCCCGCCACCAGGCCTGCGCCGACACCCGCGTCCCGACCCGGCCCGAGTCCGGCCCCGACCTCCAGACCCGTACCCGCCCCCGAACCCGTGCCGCAGGTTCCGAAGGGACCGAGCTTCCGCGAGCGGCTCTCGCAGGGCCTCGGCGACCTCGGGGAGGCCGTGGGGTCGGATCTCGCCGTGCACGGCTTCTCGTACCTGGGCCTCGCCTTCACCTTCATCGGGGTGTTCGGGTACCTCTTCTTCAGCTTCTCCGAGCTCGACATCCGGTACAAGCCGATCGTCGAGCTGGCCATCCCGCTCGTCTTCTTCGGGTGGGCGTGGTACCTGCGGCGCCGCAACGCGTCCATCGTGTCGGGCGTCCTCGAGCTGCTCGGCGGCCTGGTGCTGCCCCTCGTGGCGTATGCGAGCGTCGTGGACGGCGCCCCGTTCCCGCCGGACTTCACCGACGACGCGCTCATCGTGGTCCTCGTGGTGCTCGCGTCGGCGGCGGCCGGCGGCTACTGGTGGTGGAGCCGCCGCCACCCGACATCACAGCTCGTCTACCTCGTCGGGCCCGCTCTCTGGCTCGGCGCCATGGCGGCGGGGTTCGTCTTCAAGGTCGACGAGCCCCTCGCCC
>DATHYU010000475.1:0-2304 GCA_035458965.1 Acidimicrobiia bacterium
AGCCGTCCGATGACGGATGGGAGGTTCGGCTCGACCCACGGAAGACGGCTCGCGTCGACCGGTTCGAAGAGCGAGGCCCTGCGCTGCATCCACCGGAACTCCCGCCGGACGCGGGAGCGGCCGACTCGATAGAGATAGCCGGCGGGATTCTCCATCGTGCGCAGCCGGTCCCAGTGCTCCCAGCCGTACGACACCGCCTCGCTCGTGGCCTCGAGCCCGAGATCGCGTCCGAGCGCGACGCAGAAGGCGCGACGAAGGCGGGGCCCGGCCTCCTCGATGAAGCCGGTGAAGCTTTCGGTGTCGTACGCCTGGATCGCCATGTGGTCGGAGCTCCCATCGAGGAAAGGCACCACGAGGGCAGCGGTTATGACACCTTTGTGGGTTGTCGTCCCAACCACTACGGCCAGACGGCCCCGATCAGCCCGGCAGCTGTCCGACGCTCGAGTACTCGTCGGCGCCGATGACGACCACGGTGTCGTCTCTGTGGATGGGGAGGCCTGTGATCGCAGGGATCAGGAAATGCCGAGCCGGCCCACGAAGCGGTCACGGTCGACGACGACCCGCCGCACCGCTCCTCGGGCGACGAGGGTGTCACCGTCGTGGGCCTCCACCGAGAAGTGCAGGCTGCGTTCGTCCACCGTGTCGAGCACGGCCACGGCGGTGACGGTCGCCCCCTCGATCGAGGGGGCCCGGTGGTCGAGCTCCACCCGCACGCCCACCGTCGTCTCGCCCGGCTCCAGGTGGTCGGCCACGGCGGCCACGGTGGCCTCCTCGCACAACGCCACGATCATCGGCGTGGCGAACACCGGAACGTCCCCCGACCGGACGGCGATGGCCAGATGCTCCTCACCCACGACGAGTGAAGCCGTGCCCGTCAGTCCAGCGTGCAGAGCCACGAGACCGAGCGTACCGCCGACCGCCTGCCGCCGGCCGTCTGCGATAATCGTGTCACCGAACGCGACATGCTCGAGGAGTCATCCATGCCCACCAGCATCACCATGGGCCCCACCGGCCTCCAGGTGCCCGACGATCCGATCGTCCCCTTCATCGAGGGTGACGGGATCGGGCCCGACATCTGGGCCGCCGCCGTCCGCGTCTTCGACGCAGCCGTCGAGAAGGCCTACGGGGGCTCGAAGAAGATCGAGTGGGTCGAGGTGCTCGCCGGCCAGAAGGCGTTCGACGAGACGGGGGAGTGGCTCCCGACGGCGACCATCGACTCGTTCAACGAGCATCTCGTCGGCATCAAGGGCCCGCTCACGACGCCGGTCGGTGGCGGGATCCGCAGCCTCAACGTCGCCATCCGCCAGATCATGGACCTCTACGCCTGCGTGCGGCCCGTGCGCTGGTTCGAGGGCGTCCCGTCGCCGGTGAAGAACCCCGAGAAGGTCGACATGGTGATCTTCCGTGAGAACACCGAGGACGTCTACGCCGGCAAGGAGCTCCAGGCGGGCACCGAGGGTGTCACGAAGCTCCTCGAGTTTCTCGAGGCCGAGTTCGGGTGGGAGATCCGCCCCGACAGCGGCATCGGCATCAAGCCGATCAGTGAGACGGGCACCAAGCGCCTCGTCCGCGCGGCGATGCGGTATGCCCTTGCGAACGACCGCCGAAACCTCACGCTCGTGCACAAGGGCAACATCATGAAGTACACGGAGGGGGCGTTCCGCTCCTGGGGTTACGAGCTCGTCAGGGACGAGTTCTCCGACGTCGCCGTGTCCTGGGAGGATTGCGGCGGTGACCCCGGCGAACGCATGCTCGTGAAGGACTCCATCGCCGACGCCTTCCTCCAGCAGATCCTGACCCGCGCCGACGAGTACGACGTCATCGCGACGATGAACCTCAACGGCGACTACGTCTCGGATGCGCTCGCCGCGCAGGTCGGCGGCATCGGGATCGCTCCCGGCGGCAACATCAACTACGACACGGGGCACGCCGTGTTCGAGGCGACGCACGGCACGGCGCCGAAGTACACGGGCCTCGACAAGGTGAATCCCGGCTCGGTGATCCTGTCGGGTGCGCTCATGTTCCGGTACCTCGGTTGGGCCCCGGTCGCCGATCTCATCGAGAACAGCCTCGAGGCCGCCGTCGCCGAGAAGATCGTGACCTACGACTTCGCCCGGCTCATGGAGAACCCCACCGAGGTGAAGACGAGCGAGTTCGCCTCGGCCATGATCGAGAGAATGTGACGCCCTCGACGGCCCCGCTGTCTGCACGCTGCGGACTCCGTCGGCAGCCAGATCACTAGCCTGATCTCACAGCCTCACAGGGAGTTTTCCGATGACGAAGGTCACGGTGGTCGGTGCCGGC
>DATHYU010000476.1:0-2581 GCA_035458965.1 Acidimicrobiia bacterium
CCTGCCGGAACCGGTTCGGAGCCCGGGCGTCGCCGAGGGCGATCAGGTCGAGGAGGCTGGGCGTCCGGCGCTTCGGGCCGCCGGGACCGAACCACGCGACGCGGACCGGGGTGAGCAGTGCCTGCGCCGACCCCTCGAGGGCCGTGCGCAAGGCGATCTCCTCCTCGGCGCGATGGTGCCGTTTCCGGCGAGGCGAAGGCAGGACGACGACCTCGTACGCCGCACCGGCGGGTCGGCGCCGCTCGATCCAGCCCTTCAGCAAGCGCTGCTCCACGGGGGTCGCGGCGTCGAGCAGGAACACGACCGGACGGGCGCCCGCTCGGGGCCACGGCGCATCCGATTCGACCGCGTGGAGATCCGCCATTCCTTCGAGTGTAGAGAGCGACGGAATGGGATCCCGGGCCGCTGTTCCTACTTCGGCTGCATCCGCGTGGCGGCGTCGAGTCGCACGATCTCGCCGTTGAGCAGCTCGTTCTCGACCATGTGCTGGGCGAGCGACGCGAAGTCGTCGGGCCGGCCGAGACGCTTGGGGAAGACGTGGATGTCGGCGAGGGCCTGCCTCAGCTCGTCGGGGGCCCCCGCCATCATCGGCGTGTCCATGATCCCGGGCGCGATCGTGTTCACCCGCACGCCGATCGACGCCAGGTCGCGTGCGAGGGTGATCGTGAGCGCGGCGATGCCGCCCTTCGACGCCGAGTAGGCCGCCTGTCCGACCTGCCCCTCGAAGGCGGCGATGGACGCGACGTTCACGATGACACCCCGCTCGCCGTTCTCGCCGGGCTCGTTCTGCGCCATGACCCCGGCGGTCCGCCGCACGACGTCGAAGGCGCCGATGAGGTTGACCCGCAGCACCCACTCGAACAGCTCGAGCGGAAAGAGCTCGCCCGACCGGGTGACGACACGGTGCGCCGCGACCACGCCTGCCGCATTCACGAGGATGTCGATCCCGCCCATCGCCTCCGCGGCATGGGCGACGGCCTGTTCGACATCGTCGGTGTTGGTGACGTCGGCCGGCGCGAACACGGCATCGCCGAGCTCGGCGGCCACCTCCGGACCCCGCGAGGACGGCAGGTCGAGCAGGGCGACGCGGGCACCGTTCGCCACGAACCGCTGTGCCGTTCCCTCGCCGAGCCCCGAAGCGCCGCCCGTGATGAGTGCCCGAGCACCAGAAAGCCGCATGACCCGCTCCTTGCTGTGAGGCCTGATGCCTCGGACGCTACCCGACCGACGCTCGGCCGGATTCGGAGCAGCCGGCCGTCAGACGTGGCCCGGCGGGTTCGGGATGGAGGCGAACGCCCGGCGGCGCGCCTCGACGATCTCATCGGCGATCTGATCGAGGCTGTCCATGAGCCAGAGGTACGCGGCCTCGCCCTCGCGGTAGTCGGCCTCGGCGAGGCCCTGGATGCGGCCCTGTTCCTGGAGGTCCCTCACGCGACGGAAGTTGTTCCGCGGCTCCTTGGTGTACACACCGAGTGTCTTGCCTCCGTGCTGATTGAGGATCGAGAACACCGGCACGTCGCTCGGGCCGTCGGCGATGTAGATCATGTGGCGGATCGGGACCCGGCGCTGCTCCTCGCTCATGCGCGAGTTGACGTCGATGTTGGGGTGCACGTTCACACCCTTGTTGATCTCGAAGATCGCCCGGGTCTTGGCCGTGTTGTCGATGGTCGAACCGAGATGGGTGACGTGCACGGCCCGCTGGGTGGCGAGCACGTCCCGGTACCCCGGCGGGGCGAGGCCCTCGACGAACGTGTTGGCCCAGATCCCATCGATGTGCGGGGCGACGGCACTCCCCTCGATCATCGGCAGGATCCCGGTCGAGACCACGTAGTGCTCGACGGTGATGCCCTGCCCCGCGTACTCGGGGATCGCGGCGACATGCGCCCGCGTGGCGTCGAAGAACTCGGGGATTCCGGGGGCGGTCTGGATCGCGGCGCCGAGCTCTCGGAGCCGGGCGTTGGTCAGCCCGGCGAAGATCCCCTGCTCCACGTAGGACAGGATGTGCAGCAGGTACACCTGGTCGCGGGCGACGAGCTCTCCACGGGCCCGGTACCACGCGACGAGGCCGTCCACCTCGCCCCAGAACTCGTCCGGATCGACGTCGAACGCCTCGAACAGCGGATCCTGCTGGTTCGACGGGATGATGGTCCGGTCGAAGTCCCAGATGAAGGCGATGACGGTCTGGGTGTAGAGCGGCGGTGGCATCGATCAGGGGATCTCGGGCCGTCCGAAGTGAACGACACCACCCTCGAACCACCACGCTTGCAGTGTGATTTCCGATCCTCGCATTTGCGCATGGGCCGGGCCCATCTCCGAGCTGTGGACGAGAAGGGTGACCGTCCAATCCTCGGACATCATGCGGCGGAAACCAGGAAGATAGTCGGCCGGATCGGCATGGTGGGGAAGCACGCATTCGATCGTGCGCGCGGAACGGGCGACGACCGCCGGCGTGGTCGGCGACTCATGGATCGACTCGCCGAGAAAGAGGCGATTCCAGTCCATCAGGTCGGCCACCTCGCCTGCCCCGTGGTAGGCGTCGAGACACGCCTCTGCCACCTCGTCGATATCTGTGAGTTCCCTT
>DATHYU010000477.1:0-6625 GCA_035458965.1 Acidimicrobiia bacterium
GAGATGCCGGTGGTCGTGCCCTTGGCGTAGTCGACGGACACGGTGAACGCCGTCCGGTGCGAGTCGGTGTTCTCGACGACCATGAGCGGCAGCCGGAGCTCGTCGAGGCGCTGCCCCGTCATGGGGACGCAGATCAGGCCGCTCGTGTAGCGGACCATGAACGCGATCTGCTCGGGCGTGACCTTCGCGGCGGCGATGATGAGGTCGCCCTCGTTCTCGCGGTCCTCGTCGTCGACCACGACGACGAACTCGCCGCGGCGGATCGCCGCGATGGCCTCCTCGATCGGTGCGAACGTCACGACGTCCTCGCTTCCAGCAGTCGTTCCACGTACTTCGCCAGCACGTCCACCTCCAGATTGACCCGGTCGCCGAGGGTCCGGGTGCCGAGCACCGTCACCTCCAGCGTGTGCGGGATGAGCACGACCTCGAAACCCGATGCGTCGACGCCCGACACGGTCAGGCTGACGCCGTCGACGGTCACCGAGCCCTTCTCGACGAGGTAGCGGAGCACCCCCGCCGGGGTGTCGAACCAGAACCGGCGCGAGGCACCCTCGGGCGTGATCGACCTCACCGTCCCCGTGCCGTCGACGTGTCCCTGGACGATGTGGCCGTCGAAGCGGCCCCCGGCCCGCATGGGGCGCTCGAGGTCCACCGCGGACCCGGCTCCGAGGTCTCCGAGGTTGGAGCGGTCGAGGGTCTCGTCGACCGCCTCCACCACCACCGCCGCCCCATCGATCTCAACGGCCGTGAGGCACACGCCGTTCACGGCGATCGAGTCGCCGATCGCCATGCCGTCGCCGAGCCCGGCCGCGTCGATGACGAAGCGGCGCCGGCCGTGCCCGTCGACCACGTCGACGACGCTTCCGACGGCCTCGACGATCCCGGTGAACATCACACCACCTCCGCATCGATGCGAACGTCGGACCCGAGCCGGTCGACGCGGACGAACCGGACCGGGCGCGCGTCACCGATCGACCCGAACACACCGCCGAGGGCGGGGAGCCCGACGCCGCCGCCCACGACGCCGGCGATGTACACGACGAGCCGGTCGACGAGCCGGGCACGCCACAGCTCGCCGGCGAGCGTGGCACCGCCCTCGACGAGCACGTCGACGTACTCCCGCTTGCCGAGGTCGTCGACCATCGCCTTCAGGTCGACCCGTCCGCCGCCGCCGACGGCCACCACCTCGCCGCCGACCTCGCTCGGCGCCGGTGCGTAGACGAGGGGCGCCCGGCCCCACAGCACGCGCTCTGGTGGCAACGGCCGCTCCCCGGCGACCACGACCGGACGCGGCTGGCGGCCCTCGTAGCCATCGATCCGGACGGTGAGCCGCGGATCGTCGGCGAGCAGCGTCCCCGCGCCGACGACCACGGCATCCGAATCGGCCCGCAGGAGGTGGGCGTCGTGACGCGCCTCGGCGCCGGTGATCCACTGTGAGGTCCCATCGGCGGCGGCCACCTGCCCGTCGAGTGTCACGGCGAGCTTCAGGGTGATCCGGGGCCGTCCCGTCCGGCGGTGGTGGAAGTAGCCGGCGTCTGCGGCCTCGACGAGGTCGGGGGCGACGTCGGTCGACACCGCGATGCCGGCCTCCCGGAGGCGGGCGATCCCCTTCCCCGAGACCCGGCCGTCGGGATCGCCGGTGCCGACGACCACGCGGGCGACGCCTGCGGCGACGATCGCATCGGCACAGGGCGGTGTCGTGGCGGTATGGGCGCAGGGCTCGAGGGTGACGACGACGGTTCCGCCCCGGGCCCGGTCCCCCGCCTCGCCGAGGGCGAGCACCTCGGCGTGGGGCCGGCCGCGTCGATGATGGGCGCCCCGGCCCACGACGGCTCCGGAGGCGTCGAGCACCAGCGCACCGACCCGGGGGTTCGGGTGCGGCTGCGTTCCCCTCATGAGGTCGACCGCCTCGGCGATCAGGCTGCGCTCGTCCATCTCATCTCCCGACGAGGGCGCGAGCGCGCGAGCGCACGGCGCCCTCCTTCTCTCATCCGGACTGTCACCGTCGGCTCCGGGATGTCACCGGATCCACCCCTTGCGGGGGTCGCGGGCTCTCACCGCCGGTAGGGAGTTCCACCCTGCCCCGAAGGAGGGGCTGCGGGAGGGAGTCTAGAGGGGGCGTGATCGCAGCAGACGGCAGAACCCAGACGGCAGAACCCAGCCGGCACAGACGACAGCACCGTCGGACAGGACCCGCCGGACAGCACCGTCGGACAGCACCCGTCGGACAGCACCGACAGACAGCACCGCCGGACAGCACCCGCCGGACAGCACCCGACAGACAGCAGGGCGGCCGGCGGAACCGGCTCGGGCGAGCCGGGCCGGCACGGTCACGAGGTTCGGCGGTCCACCTTGTAGGCGCTGCCGGGCTCGGTCTTGGCGTGTTCCTTCATCTCGGAGGCGACGGCGGAGGCCTCCCATTCGCTGGTGAACACGCGCCGGAGGTTGGTGGCCACGCCGAGGGAGATGGCGACGATCGGGAAGGCATGTCGCTCGCCCCGGCGGTCGATGACCTCGACATATCCCCGCAGGGCGTCCTGGGGGTCGTAGAAGTCCAGGATGCCGTCGTCGAACCGCTCGAGGACCGCCTTGCAGAACTGCTCGGCGATGTCGGGGCTCATGACGGCGATGAAGTCGTCGCCGCCGACGTGCCCGACGAAGCAGGTGGGATCGTCCACCTCGACGGCGGCCTCGATGAGCGTGTTGGCGGTGAACTTGATCACGTTGTCGCCGCGCATGAAGCCGTAGTGATCGTTGAACGCCTTGAAGTTGTCGAGGTCGGCGTGGACGATCGCCAGGGGGCGGCCACCGGCGACACGGCGCTGCATCTCCTCCGCGATGCGGAAGTTGCCGGGAAGGGCGGTGAGGGGTGAGAGGTCCCGCATCGCCTTGGAACGGCGGATGACGGAGCCGATCCGGGCGACCAGCTCCTCGATGTCGAACGGCTTCGTGACGTAGTCGTCCGCTCCCAGCTCGAGGCCCCGCACCCGATCGGCGGCATGGGCGCGGGCCGTGAGGAGGATGACGGCGACGTGCACGGTGGCGGGGCTGGCCTGCAGGCGGCTGAGCACCTCGAGGCCGTCGATGTCGGACATCATGACGTCGAGGAGCACGAGGTCCGGCGGACGCGAGGCAGCGGCCTCGAGGCCCTCCCGCCCGCTCGTGGCGGACGTGACCTCGTAGCCTTCGAGTTCGAGATTCATCGTGACGAACCGGACGATGTCCGGATCGTCGTCGATGAGAAGGATTCGTTCGGTCATGCCTCTCCGCCGGCCGCGATGCGTAGCTCGTGCACGGCGGCCACCGGATCGGGGGCCCGGAATATCGCCGTGCCCGCCACGAAGGCGTTCGCTCCCGCATCTCGCGCAAGCGGTGCCGTCGCCGGTGTGATTCCGCCGTCTATCTCGATATCGGCAGACAGACCGTGCGAGTCAACCCACTTTCTTGCCGCTTCGACCTTGGGGAGCACCTCGGGGATGAATGCCTGGCCCCCGAACCCCGGATGGACCGACATCACGAGCAGCAGGTCACACAACTCGACGAACGGCTCCACCGCCTCGAAGGGGGTCGGAGGGTTGATGACGAGACCGAAGTCCAGGCCGAGCTCGCGGGCGACGCGAGCCGGCCCGGTCGGGTCCGGGTGCACCTCGACGTGGATCGTGACGAGGCTGGCGCCGGCCGCCGCGAGCGGCTCGAACAGCGACACCGGGTTCGTGACCATGAGGTGGCAGTCGAAGTACAGGTCGGTGACGGCCCGCAGCGACTCGATGACGGGCATCCCGAACGAGAGATTCGGGACGAAGTGGCCGTCCATCACGTCGACGTGCAGGAAGTCGATGTGGTCCTCGATCCGCTTGACCTCCTCGCCGAGCTTCGTGAAGTCGGCCGCGAGCATCGAGGGGGCGATCTTGGGGACCAGCATCCGGCGAGTGTATTCCACCTCGGTCGCGCCGTCGGTCCTTGTCGTCCTAGGCTCGGCATCCCCCGCCAGGAGACCGCACCATGGACCGCTATCGAGTCGTACCCGGGTCGCCGGTCTCGCTCGCCGACCGTGACACGCGTGACGACGCGCTCTTCCGGGGCTCCAAGGCCGAGGCCAAGGCACTTCTCACAGAGCTCAACGGCCGCCTCGAACGCCTCCAGGAGCTCATGTACGCCGAGGGCCGGCGCCGCCTCCTCGTGGTGCTCCAGGCGACCGACACCGGCGGCAAGGACGGGACCATCCGCCACGTCTTCGACGGGGTGAATCCCCAGGGGGTGAAGGTCGCCTCCTTCAAGAGGCCCACGCCCCGGGAGCTCGCCCACGACTACCTCTGGCGGGTCCACCGCCACGTTCCCGGCGACGGCGAGATCACGATCTTCAACCGCAGCCACTACGAGGACGTGCTGGTCGTGCGCGTCCACTCCCTGGTCCCCGACGAGCGGTGGTCGAAGCGCTACGACCACATCAACGCCTTCGAGCGGATGCTCGCCGACGAGGGCACGACGATCCTCAAGTTCTTCCTGCACGTCTCGAAGCAGGAGCAGGCCGAACGCCTCCAGGCCCGGCTCGACGACCCCGCGAAGCACTGGAAGTTCAGCCTCGGCGATCTCGACGAGCGGAAGCGCTGGGACGACTACCAGGCCGCGTTCGAGGACATGGTGAATCGGACGTCCACCGAGTGGGCGCCCTGGTACGTGGTCCCGGCGGACCGCAAGTGGTACCGCAACCTGGTGGTCGGCCAGATCCTCGTCGAGACGCTCGAGGGCTTCGACATGCAGTACCCGCGGAGCGAGGACGACCTCTCGAACGTGGTGATCGACTAGGCCGGGGGCTCAGGCCTCGGCGCCCCACGCCGCCGGCTCGGCGCGCCGGCCGCGCATCCATTCGGTGGCCGCCATCCGTCCCTTGCCCTCGGGCTGGACCTCGACGAGCTCGGCGGCCCCGCGCCGGAGGCCGAGGAGGACCCGGCCCTCGCTCTCGACGATCGTCCCTGCCGCGGCGTCGGCCGAGGCAGGGCGCGCCGACCAGATCTTGAACCGCCGGCCCTCGACCGTCGTCCACGCACCCGGCTTCGGATGAAAGGCGCGCACCGCGCGCAGCACGGCGTCGGCTCCGTGGAGGGGGCTCACGAACGCCTCGGCGGTCTGCACCTTCGCGGCGGCCGTGGCTCCCTCATCGGGTTGTGGGACGGGCTCGATCGCACCGGCGACGAAGTCCGCGAGCGTCTCGGCGAGCAGGTCGCCGCCCATCACGGCGAGGCGCTCCGTCAGCTCGCCCGCGGTCTCGGACTCGCCGATGGGGGTGCGGCGCTCGGCGATGACGGGACCGGTGTCCATGCCCTCGTCGAGATGCATGAGGCAGACCCCGGTCTCCTCGTCGCCGGCGAGGATCGCCCGGACCACCGGCGACGCGCCGCGCCACCGCGGGAGCAGCGAGAAGTGCACGTTCACGAGCCCGTGGCGGGGCACGGCGAGCGACTCGGGACGGATGATGCGGCCGTAGGCGACGACCACGCCGACGTCGGCCCTCGAGGAGACGAGGGCCGACAGCAGCTCCAGGTGCGATGCCGGCTGCTCGACCGGGATGCCCAACTCGCCCGCCGCCTCCTTCACAGGGGTCGGCTGCGGCCTCCCGGACCGCCCCCGGGCGCGGTCGGGGTTCGTGATCGCCATCGTGACCTCGGCGGCCTCGGTCAGCCGCCGGAGAGATGGGACCGCCTCGGCGGGCGACCCGAGGAAGACGGCCCGGGTCACCCCGACATCCCCATGGCCTCCTCGCGCAGCTCCTTCAGCGCCTGCTTCCGGGTCCGCCGCGGGAGTCGTTCGAGGAGCAGCATGCCGTCGATGTGGTCGACCTCGTGCTGGAGCACGCGTCCGAGGAGCTCGTCGCCCTCGTACACGACCGCCTTGCCGTCGACGTCGGTGCCGCGTACCCGGGCGTGGGCGTGGCGCTTGATGGGCCAGTACCGGTTCGGCACCGACAGGCACCCCTCCTCGTACGCCCAGGACCCCGACAGCTCCTCGATCTCGGGATTCACCATGTGGTGCGGTCCCTCGCCGACGTCGAACACGATCACCCGCAGGCCGACGCCGATCTGGTTCGCCGCGAGGCCGACACCGGGAGCGTCGTACATCGTCTCGAGCATGTCGTCGACGAGACGCCGGATGTCGTCGTCGATCTCGGTGACCGGGGCACAGGGCGTGCGCAGCACCGGATCGCCGAACGTGCGGATCGGGAGGATCGTCATACGGCGAGCCAGGATACCGATCGGAGGATTCGCCTCGCCGTCACAGGTCGATCGGGTCGGCGTCGACCCGCACGCGGACCCCCGCCTCCCGCCACCGGTGCACGAGCGATCGGAGCACGATCCGTGCCGGTCCGAGGTCGCGGCCCTGGACGAGCCATCGCAGCCGGCCATCGTGGTCGGACGGCCCGAGCACGGTGGCCCGTTCGCCGACGGCCGCCCGGAGGTCGGCGTCCGCGTCGTCGGCCGCATCCCCCACCTCGATCGCGAGGAGCTCGCCGCCGGGAGGGAACCCGAGATCCGCCCGCACGCCCAGCTCGCGCTCGAGGAACGCCAGCGGGTCGGCGCGCCGGATCGCCTCGATCACGGGGGACTCCGGCATCGCGGTCTGCACGATG
>DATHYU010000478.1:0-2936 GCA_035458965.1 Acidimicrobiia bacterium
GAGGCGCCATCGATCTGTCCTCCATCTCCCAGTGCCTGAGCGGCGCGGCCGGCCTTCCCGGCGACGTCCAGCGGCGGTTCCAGGAGCTCACCGGCGGCCGGCTCGTCGAGGGCTATGGGCTCAGCGAAGCCTCCCCCGTCACCCACGCGAATCCGCTCGACGGCACCGATCGGCTCGGCACCATCGGCCTCCCGATCCCGGGGACCGACTGCCGGATCGTCGACGAGGCGACCGAGACGACCGTGCTCGGGCCGGGTGAGCGCGGCGTGCTCTGTGTCGCCGGGCCCCAGGTGATGCGCGAGTACTGGAATCGTCCGGACGAGACGGCCGAGGTCCTCGTCGCCGACGAGAGCGGCACCGTGTGGCTGCACACCGGCGACGTGGCGGAGATGGACGAGGACGGGTTCTTCCGGATAGTGGATCGGAAGAAGGACCTGATCCTCGCGGCGGGCGGGCTCAACGTGTATCCGCGGGAGGTCGAGGAGGCGCTCTACGATCATCCGGCCGTGTTCGAAGCGGGGGTGATCGGCGTGCCGCCCGGCAGCACCGACCAGCGCGTGAAGGCCTTCGTCGTCCTCAACGAAGGTGCCACGGCGACCGAGGACGAGCTCCGGGCCTTCCTCGGCGAACGGCTCGCCCGCTTCAAGGTCCCCAAGACCATCGAGTTCGCCGACGAGCTCCCGAAGAGCTTCGTCGGCAAGGTGCTGCGGCGGAAACTGGCAGAACTGGAAAGAGAGACGCACCCCGCGACGTGACGGACCCCCTCCCCGCTCCCCCCGCTCGTTTCATCGCCGGGCCCGATCCCGACGCGGACCCGGACCTGGCCGAGGTCGTCTGGTTCGAGATCGACGGCCTGACCGTCGGTCTCCGGCCGATCCATCCCGAGGACAAGAGCGAGCTCCTCGAGGGATTCATGGAGATGTCGGACCGGTCGCGGTATCAGCGGTTCCTGACCCCGACCGACCGGTTGACGTCCCGGCAGGTCACCTACCTGACAGACCTCGATCAGGTGAATCACTTCGCCTGGGTCGCCGGCCACCTCCACGACGGAGGGCTCCACGGCCTCGGGGTCGCCCGCTACGTGCGGGGCGCCGACGGCTCCGGCGATGCCGAGCTCGCCGTCGCCGTGACCGACGAGGCCCAGGGCCGGGGTCTCGGGACGTTGCTCGTCGACGCGCTGGTCGCCGTCGCGGCGGCCCGCGGGATCCCGAGGATCTTCGGCCTGGTGCTCGCGGGCAACGACGCGATGCTCCGGATCTTCAGGGCGATCGGAGCGGAGTTCGGCCACGAGGACGTCGACGTCGTGCGGGCGACGGCCGGGCTCCCCGCCCCCACCCGGCTCACGGCCGAGGCGATCGCGTGCCTCGTCGATGTCGCCGAACGCGCGGCCCGCCAGGCACGCTCAACCGGAGCCGACGGCGGCGATCAGGCGGGCGGTGGCGGCGGCGGCCACTGACGCGCCGGCGAGCCGAGGATTCCAGCTCGAGAACGAGGCGGCGACCACCCTGCCGGTGGCCGCCAGGCGCCTCACCGCCGTCTCGACGGCCTCGAGGCTCGGGCCCCCCGGAGCGGGGTAGTTCACCGCAGGCATGTCCGTCGGATCCACGACATCGACGTCGACGTGGACATGGATGGGGCCGGCTGCCGGCTCCCCGCGGGCGACATCGTCGACGGACACCACCGTGACGGCGGACTCGCCGACCGGCTCACCGGGATCGAGGTCGCGGGCGTCCACGAGCACGACGCGGTCGTCGGGCAGCGGATCGAGCCCGGCGCCGTCGACGATCGTCTGCTCACCGCGTCCCGTGAGCATGGCGAGGGGCATGCCTCCGATGAAACGGGACGGTGTCGTCTCCCAGGTGTGGAAATCGCCGTGGGCGTCGAAGAAGTAGAGCGTCGGGTGCACGGTGCGTCGTTGCAGCCCGGCGAGCACACCGATCGCCGAAACGCAGTCTCCGGCGACCACCACCGGCATCCCGCCGGCCGTCTGGTCGAGGAACCCGAGCCGATCCGCGAGCGATCGGTACAGGACGGCCATCCGCTCCTGCGGGGAACCGGAGGGAAGGTCGGGCTCGACCCGCTCGTCGGAGGCGATCTGTCCGGCGAAGGACATCGGGTCTCCCATGAAGAAGGGCACCTCGATGATCACGCCGTCTCCTCGAGGTCGACGACGACCGCGGCGTGGTCCGACCCTCGGACCGGGACGACCCGGGCGTCGACCCCCCGCAGCCCCCGCACGAACACGTGGTCGATGCGCAACACCCGCCGCCCTCCGATCAGGCGCGGCCCCCAGGTCTTGAGGCGCCTGGCCTGCCGCTTCCCCACCGCCTGCACCACGGCGTCGTCGAGCACCTCCGTGATCCGCCGGTATGCCGGCCACATCGGGGAGGCGTTGAAGTCGCCGGCGACCACGAGCGTTCCCCGCGACCCGTCGATGTCGTCCAGCAGGGCTCGCACCTGGATGCGCCGGCGACGGTTGGGCTCCACGAAGGGCGGCTCGACGGGATTGCTGACGTGGACCGACACGATCCGGGGCCCATCCTCGACCTCGGCCACCAGGGCGTCATGGTGGGGCATGGGAATGAGATCGAATGATGCGCGGTGCCGGGCCGCCATCCCCATCCCCCGCGAGTCGTCGGTGGGCCGGAGGTCGTGATACGGGAACCGCTCTGCGACGGCCGAGGCGACGTCGGCCCCGAGCTCCTGGAGGGCGACGACGTCGGGGCTCGCCTCGTCGAGCAGTCGTGCGAACGACGCCGTATCGGCGTGGTCGAAGAGGAGGTTGGCGGTGAGGAGGCGGAGCACGGCGGCAGCGTACCCACCGGGGTAAGGAGCCCGGTGGAGCCGGCGATGGAGATCATGTCCGCCTCGTCGGAGGCGGCCGACCACCCGATGCTCGAGGTGGACACGGGGAGCCGACCCCGAAGGGCCGCTAC
>DATHYU010000479.1:0-5060 GCA_035458965.1 Acidimicrobiia bacterium
GGCGCCGTCACCCTCATGACCCTCCACAACGCCAAGGGTCTCGAATTCCCCGTGATCTTCATGGCCGGCATGGAGGAGGGGGTATTCCCCCACATGCGCTCGCTCGGTGACCCGGAGCAGCTCGAGGAGGAGCGTCGCCTCGCCTACGTCGGAGTCACCCGGGCGCAGGAGCGGCTGTACCTGACCCATGCCGTCACCCGCACCCTGTGGGGGGCCACGAACTACAACTCGCCGAGCCGTTTCCTCGGTGAGATCCCCGAGCACCTCGTCGTCGCCGCCGACGAGCGCAAGCGGCGCGCCGACAAGGAGTCGGCGGAGCCCCGCAAGACGGTCGACGGTGCCGACCTCTCGGCGGGCGATCGCATCCGGCACCAGCACTGGGGAGAGGGGATCGTCGTCTCGCTGTCGGGGGCCGGCGACCGCGCCGAGGCGCTCGTCCACTTCGAGGGTCGGGGTCAGAAGAGGCTCCTCCTCGCCTGGGCGCCGCTCGAGCGGGTGTGAGCGTGCGACGGTAGGGTCGCTGCATGGCGATCTCTCTCGGCATCCAGCTCTGGAATCAGGTCTTCACGTGGGAGGAGTCGCGCCGCGCAGCGGAGCTGGTCGACTCGCTCGGCTTCGATCACCTGTGGACGTGGGAGCACGCCCTCGCCTGCATGGGCGAGCCGGACCAGGACACGTTCGACGCGTACACGCTGCTCGCCGGGTGGTCGCAGGTCACCACGAACGTCCGGCTCGGGGTCCTCGTCGGAGCGAACACCTTCTGGAACCCCGGGCTGCTCGCGAAGAAGGTCGTGACCCTCGATCATCTCTCCGCCGGCCGCGCGATCCTCGGCATCGGGGGCGGCTGGTTCGAAGGGGAGCACACCGCCTTCGGGGTCGACTTCGGGACGGGGTGGGGAGACCGGCTGTCCCGGCTCGACGAGTCGGTGGCGGCTCTGCGGGCGCTCCTCGACGGGGAGACCGTCACCTCTCCCGACGACGGCCACTACGACCTCGACGGTGCCTACCTCAAGCCGCTTCCGATCCAAGAGCGGCTTCCGATCCTCATCGGCGGCAGCGGAGAGCGCCGGACGTTGCGCACCGTCGCCAGGTACGCGGACATGTGGAACATGGTCGCCTACGACCTCGACTACATGAGGCGCAAGGACGAGGTCCTGCGGCAGCGCTGTGAAGAGGCCGGCCGGGATCACACCGAGATCGAGCGGACCGCCTTCCTGAGCCCCGTCGTTCGGGAGACGGAGGCCGAGGCCATGCGCTTCTTCGAGATGCAGATGGAGGCGAACCGCCTCACCGCCGATGTTCTCGATGACGCCGACATCTATGTCGTCTCACAGGATCGGATGATCGAGCTCATGGTCGGCTGGAAGGAGCTCGGCTTCGAGACGTTCATCGTCGAGACCGCCGCGCCCTTCGACCACGAGACGATCGAGCGCTTCGCCACGGAGATCCGGCCGGTCGTCGACCGGGCCTGAGTTGCTCCGGCGCACCGGTACGCTCCGCCCGCATGATCGACGAGAGATTCGGCTCGATGAACAAGGGGATCGTCGCCCTGGCCGCGATCGCGGTCGCCGCGGCCCTGTTCATCGCGCTCACCGGGCCGGGCGAAGGCGAGGGCTCGGGTGTCCCCGAGACCGTGGCGACGACCGCCGCTCCCGTCGGCCTCACCGTCGGCATGACCGAATTCGCCTTCGAGCCCGACACCCTGGCGGTGCAGGCGGGTGCCTCGGTGACACTCGGTCTCGTGAACACCGGCGGCATCGAGCACAACTTCGTGATCATGTCGACGCCGATCGCCCGAGAGGGTGACTACGACGCGGCGAACGCCTACTTCGAGCGCACGCTCGCACCGGGTGAGTCGGCAACGGTCACCTTCACCGGTCCGGCCGCAGGCACCTATCAGATCGTCTGCTCGATCAGCGGCCACTTCACGGCCGGCATGATCGCTGAGCTCACGAGCAGCTAGCCGGCTCGCCCATGGCGGCTCCGGCACCGCACTAACCTCGCCGCCGTATGGCTCGCCGCATCCTCATCGCCAAGCCCGGTCTCGACGGGCACGATCGCGGGGCGAAGGTCATTGCCCGCGCACTGCGCGACGCCGGATGCGAGGTCGTCTACTCGGGCCTGCACCAGACGCCTGGCCAGATCGTCGAGACGGCGATCCAGGAGGACGTCGCCGGTATCGGCCTGTCCGTGCTCTCCGGGGCGCATCTGACGCTCTTCCCCAAGGTCGTCGAGATCCTTCGGGAACGGGAGGCCGACGACATCGTGGTGTTCGGAGGCGGGATCATCCCCGCCGAGGACATCGCCACCCTGAAGGACGCCGGCCTGGCCGAGATCTTCACCCCGGGCACCCCTCTCGCCGAGGTGGTCGCCTGGGTCGACGAGCACATCCCCGAGAGATAGGAACCTGGTGGATCTCTTCGAATTCCAGGGCAAATCGCTGTTCGCCGAGCTCGGCGTGCCGGTGCCCGAGGGCCGCCCCGCCCGCACCCCTGCCGAGGCCCGCGCCGCGGCCGAGGAGCTGGGTGGCACGGTCGTCGTGAAGGCACAGGTCCAGGTCGGTGGCCGCGGCAAGGCCGGCGGCATCAAGCTCGCCGAGACCCCCGACGAGGCCGAGGCGCGCGCCTCGGAGATCCTCGGCATGGACATCAAGGGCCATACGGTCCACCTCGTCTGGGTGGAGAAGGCCTCCTCCATCAAGGACGAGTACTACGTCTCCTTCACGCTCGACCGTGGTGCCAAGAAGCACCTCGCCATGGTGAGCGCAGACGGCGGCATGGACATCGAGGCGGTTGCCGAGGCGACGCCCGACCGGGTCGTGAAGCTGTACATCGACCCCGTCATCGGCCTCACGAACTGGCAGGCGAGTGAGCTCGCCTATCGGGCCGACCTCGACCGGGGGGCGGCCCGCAAGGCGGCTGCGGCGCTCCGCAAGCTCTACGACGCCTTCGTGAAGCTCGATTGCGACCTCGTCGAGGTGAACCCGCTCATCCTCACCACCGATGGCGACATCGTGGCACTGGACTCGAAGGTCACGCTCGATTCGAACGCCTTCTACCGGCATCCCACCTTCGAGGACTTCCGCAAGGACTTCACCGAGGACCCCATCGAGAAGATGGCCCGCGAGCGGGATCTCAACTTCATCAAGCTCGAGGGATCCGTCGGCATCATCGGCAACGGCGCCGGGCTCGTCATGTCGACGCTCGACGTGGTGTCGTTCGTCGGGGGAGCGGCATCGAACTTCCTCGACGTGGGGGGAGGCGCGGGCGCGGCGACGATCACGAACGCCCTCGAGGTGCTGACGAAGGACGACACGGTGAAGTCGGTCCTGATCAACATCTTCGGCGGCATCACCCGCTGCGACCTCGTGGCGCAGGGGATCGTCGAGGCGCTCGGCAACCTCGATCTGCCCTGGCCGATCGTGGTTCGTCTCGACGGCACCAATGCCGAAGAGGGGCGGGCGATCCTCGCCGCCAATGCGACCGAGAAGGTCATCCCGGCGGCCACCATGCTCGAAGCGGCCGAGAAGGCCGTCGAACTCGCGGCACAGGGGAGCTGAGCCATGGCGATCTACATCGACGAGAACACCAAGCTGGTCGTCCAGGGTCTCACCGGCCGTGAGGGCGGGTTCCACGCGTTCCGCAACAAGGACTACGGCACGAACCTCGTGGCCGGCGTGACGCCGGGCAAGGGCGGTACCGACGTCAACGGCGTGCCGGTCTTCGACTCGATGGCCGAGGCCGTCGCGGCCACGGGCGCCAACGTCGCCATGACGTTCGTGCCGCCGCCCTTCGCCGCCGACGCGGTCCTCGAGGCGGCAGCCGCCGACGGCATCGACCTCATCGTGTGCATCACGGAGGGGATCCCCGCCCAGGACGAGGCGCGGGTCTTCAACTACATCAAGCAGACGACCGGCACGGACCTGATCGGCCCCAACTGTCCCGGCCTCATCTCCCCGGGGAAGTCGAACGTCGGGATCATGCCGCACGAGATCACGTTGCCCGGGAACGTCGGCGTCGTCTCCCGCTCGGGAACGCTGACCTATCAGGCCGTCCACGAGCTCACGGCGAAGGGCATCGGCCAGTCGACCTGTGTCGGTATCGGCGGCGACCCGGTTCCGGGGACTTCGTTCATCGACGTCCTGGAGCGGTTCCAGGCCGACGACGAGACCGATGCGATGGTCATGATCGGCGAGATCGGCGGCGACGCCGAGGAGCAGGCCGCTGCGTTCATCGCCGAGAACGTCACGAAGCCGGTGGTCGGCTACATCGCCGGGTTCACGGCACCTGCGGGGAAGAAGATGGGCCACGCCGGCGCCATCATCTCCGGTTCGAGCGGTACCGCCGCCGCGAAGAAGGATGCCCTCGAAGCCGTCGGCGTCACGGTCGTGACGTACCCGACGGAGATCGGCGACGCGATCGCAGGACTGCTCTGAGCCACGTTGGGTTCCTCCCCCTTTGGGGGAGGTGGCCCGGCCGCACGGGGGCACCCGCGAGACCTCCTGGGATCGACGGTCGACGATCGACGGTCGGACGCGTTCGGGGACCCACCGTGATCCGCAGACCGCAGACCGCAGACCGCAGACCGCGGTGAGCCAACTCTTCGCCGGGCTCGCGTTGGGACTGGGGGTCGGGATCGCTCCCGGGCCGCTGCTGACGCTCGTGCTGACGTCGACGTTGCAGCGCGGGTTCGGCGCCGGGTTGCGGGTTGCGGTGGCGCCGCTGATCACGGACACACCCATCATCCTGCTCGCGGTCGCCGTCGTGAGCTCGGTGTCCGACGGGGTGCTGCGCGGCCTCGGCATCGTCGGCGGCCTCGTCGTGGTGGCGATGGGGGGGCGCACGATCTGGGAGGCGGGGCGCCTCCACGGCGCCGACGACGAGCGGGTCGTCGCCGGGACCCGGGACCTGTGGCGGGGCATCTTCGTCAACGCCCTCAGCCCGCACCCGTGGATCTTCTGGTTGGGAGCAGGGGCGCCGCTGCTCGTCACGGCGTGGCGGGACTCCGCCGCCCAGGGCGTGCTCTTCCTCGTCGGCTTCTACGCGCTGCTCGTCGGGAGC
>DATHYU010000480.1:0-2456 GCA_035458965.1 Acidimicrobiia bacterium
AGGCCGTCGTATCCGAGCTCGAGGAGCTGGCGCTGGGGGGCACCGCCGTGGGGACCGGCATCAACGCCCCCGAGGGATTCGCCGCCGGGGTGATCGAGGCGCTCGCATCCCGGACCGGGTACCCCTTCCGCGAGGCCGAGAACCACTTCGAGGCGCAGGGCGCCAAGGACGCCTCGGTGAGCACCTCCGGAGCCCTCAAGACGGTGGCGGTCTCCCTCTTCAAGATCGCCAACGATCTGCGTTGGCTCGCCTCGGGCCCGGCCACCGGGATCGCCGAGATTCGCCTGCCGGCGTTGCAGCCGGGCTCGTCGATCATGCCCGGCAAGGTCAATCCGGTGATCCCCGAGGCCGTCATGCAGGCCTCGGCCCAGGTGGTGGGCAACGATGCCGCCCTGACGTGGGGGGGCGCCAACGGCAACTTCGAGCTCAACGTGATGATGCCGCTGATCGCTCGCAACCTCCTCGAGTCGATTGGGTTGCTGGCCGTATCGGCCGGCCTCCTGGAGACGTGCGTCGCCGGGATCGAGGCCGACGTCGACCGGGCTTCCGATCTGCTGAGCCGGAACGTGATCATCGTCACTGCGCTGGCCCCGAGGATCGGATACGACCGGGCCGCCGCCGTCGCCAAGAAGGCCTTCGCCGAGGGCAAGACCGTTCGCGAGGCCGCGCTCGAGATGGGAGTGCTGCCGCCCGATGAACTCGACGCGGCCCTCGACCTCTACCCGATGACAGGGGAGTAGCGGACGCCCCTAGGTGGCACCGCGTTCGGCGATCGCATCCGTCAGGGTGACCCAGGGCAGATCGGCGCACTTGATCCGTACCGGGAAGCGGCGGACTCCCTGGAGCGCCTCGAGATCGCCGAGGATCTCGCCGGGTCGGGAGGCGTCCAATCCGGCGTCGCCCTCCTCGATGTCCATCATCACCTTGAAGCGATGGGTCAGCTCGGCGACCTCGTCGAGCGCCTTGCCGACGATCGCCTCGGCCATCATCGATGCCGACGCCTGGCTGATCGAGCACCCCTGGCCGGTGACGGCGATGTCGGCGATCCGATCACCGTCGAAAGAGAGCTCCACCGAGACCTCGTCCCCGCACAAGGGGTTGTGGCCGTCTGCATGGGTGTCCGCGTCATCGAGTCGGCCTCGCCGGCGCGGGTTCCGGTAGTGATCCAGGATCACCTCGCGATACAGCTCGTCAAGCGACACCGAAGAGCCTCCGGGCCTCACCGAGGGCCGCCAGCAGGCGGTCCACGTCGTCGCCGGTGTTGTACACGTAGAAGGAGGCCCGCGTCGAGGCGGGGATCTCGAGGATGCGGTGCAGCGGCCGGGTGCAGTGATGGCCGGCCCGCACCGCCACTCCCTGCTCGTCGAGGATCGTTGCGACGTCGTGGGGATGGATGTCGGCGAGATTGAACGAGATCACCCCGCCGCGCCGCTCGAGGTCGGTCGGTCCGTAGATGGTGAGGCCGGGGACCTCGCCGAGCTGCTCGAGGGCGTAGCGGCTGATCTCGATCTCGTGCTTGCGGACGGCGTCCATGCCGATGGCGGCCAGATAGTCGACGGCGGCCCCGAATCCGACGGCCTCGGCGATGGGCGGGGTACCGGCTTCGAACCGGTGAGGGATCTCGGCCCAGGTGGCGTCGTAGAGGCTCACGTCGTCGATCATGGCGCCGCCCCCCTCGGTCGGTTGGAGCTCCTCGAGACGCTCCATCCGACCCCACAGGCCCCCGATCCCGGTGGGGCCCAGCATCTTGTGGGCGGAGAAGGCCATGAAGTCGATCCCCATCGCCGTCACGTCCACCGGCAGATGCGGCACCATCTGCGCTCCGTCGACGATGGTGATCGCACCGACCGATCGTGCCGCCGCGACCAGTGCGTCGATCGGACCGATCGTGCCGAGCACGTTGGACATTCCCGAGAATGCGACGATCTTGACGCGATCGTCGACGACCGCTGCCACGTGGTCCGTGTCGACCAGGTACTCGTCGGTGATGGGGAGGTAGACGAGCTCGGCGCCGGTGAGCCGGGCGATCATCTGCCACGGGACGACGTTGGCGTGGTGCTCCATGGTGGTGAGCAGGATCCGGTCGCCCTCGCCGAGCCGATGCAATCCCCACCCGTACGCCAGGAAGTTGATCGACGTCGTCGCTCCCCGGGTGAAGACGAGCTCCTCGGCGGCGGCGGCACCGATGAAGGCGGCGACCCGCGTCCGGGCCCCCTCGTAGAGGTCGGTGGCCTCCTGGGCGAGGCGGTAGGCCCCGCGATGCACGCTGGCGTTGGATTGCCGGTAGTAGTCGTTGATGGCTTCGATCACGACTGCCGGCTTCTGAGTGGTGGCCGCCGAGTCGAGATAGACCAGGGGGTGACCGTTCACCTCGCGCCGGAGGATGGGGAAATCATCGCGGAGATGGGTCAGGCCGGCCATCAGACGGCGGCGCGGAAGGCGTCGTAACCCTCGTG
>DATHYU010000481.1:0-6785 GCA_035458965.1 Acidimicrobiia bacterium
GTACAACCAGCTGCTTCGCATCGAGGAGCGCCTGGGCGGCCAGGCACGGTTCGCGGGGTGGGACACCTTCGGAGGTGCGCCGGCATGATCGAAGAGCGGCGACGGGTGCGGGCGTCGGGGCTGCTGGCCCTGGTGACGCTCGCGGCCCTCGTCGTCGTCGCCGTCGGGATCTTCCCGTGGCGCCAGATCATCGACCAGCAGTCGTCCGTCGACCTGGCCGAGGAGAAGCTCGGCGCCTTGCAGGAGGAGAACCGGCTCCTCGCCGAGGAGATCGCGGCGCTGAGCACCGACACGGAGGTGGAGCGCCTCGCCCGCGAGCAGTTCGGCCTCGTGATGCCCGGGGAGGTCGGTTACGTGGTCGTCGCCCCCGAGGGCGCGGAGCCTCCGGAGGCACGGCCCCTCGAACTCGATCGATCGGGGGACCGGCCCTGGTGGCGGGATCTGTGGGACTTCCTCACCGGAAGGGACCTGGGCGGAGATGGATGATGCTGCCGCAGTGGCCGCCCAGCTCGGGCGGCCCCTGCGTTCGGCGGCCGACGTGGCCGTCCGGTGTCCGCTGGGTCTCCCCGTCGTGACCCGGGTGGCGCCGCTCCTCGACGACGGAACGCCCTTCCCGACCCGCTATTGGCTCTCCTGTCCGCTTGCGGTCAGGCGCATCGGCCGGATCGAGAGCGCCGGCGGGGTCCGGGCGATGGACAGGCGCGCCGAGCGACTGGCGGGCTTCCAGGTCAGGCTGGACGCGGCCCATGCAAGGTACGCGGCAGAGCGTGACGCGCTCGTGCCGCCGGGGACCTCGCCCCGCCCCTCCGGCGGCGTGGGCGGTGCCGAGACCGGCGTGAAGTGCCTCCACGCCCACTACGCCGACCATGCCGTCGGCAACGACAACCCGGTGGGTGAGCTCGTCGCCCCGTGGGTGGAGCCGCTCGACTGCACCGTGGCCTGCGTCGTCGACGGCGACCCGAACCCGCGGTGGAGAGAGCCCAAGTGAGGGTCGCGGCCGTCGACATCGGCACGAACTCCACCCGGCTGCTCATCGCCGAGGGAACGGCGCAGGGGCTCCGCTGGATCGAGCGCCGCGCGATCGTCACCGGGCTCGGCAAAGGCGTCGATGCCCTCGCGTGGCTGTCGGACGAACGCATGGACGCGACCACGGCGGTGCTCCAGGCGTACCGTCAGGCTGCCTCGGCGGCCGGGGCGGAGCGAATCCGCGCCGTGGCGACATCGGCCGTGCGCGACGCCGTCAATCGCGAGGTCTTCCTCGGCCGGGCAGAGGCGGCGCTGGGGGTCAGGCCCGATCTCATCTCCGGGGACGCCGAGGCCCGGTTGTCGTTCTTGGGTGCCACGGCGGAGCTCGACGGCGAGCCGCCCTATCTCGTCATCGACCCGGGGGGCGGGAGCACCGAGTTCGTTCTCGGCACCACCGAGCCCGATTTCGTCACGAGCGTCGACATCGGTTCGGTGCGGCTGACCGAGCGGTCGTTGCCGAGCCGTCCCTCCGATCCGCTGGACGTCGTGGCGGCCTCTGCGTCGGTCGAGGCCATGTTCTGGGCCATCGACCTGCCCGCAGCGCCGGGCACCGTCGTCGGCGTGGGCGGCACCTACACGTCGCTCGGCGCCATCGCCCTCGACCTCCCGGCCTACGACCGGCTCCAGGTGCACGGGTCGGTGCTGCCGCTCGAGCGGCTGACGGCGCTGGTCGGCGAGCTGGCGGCCATGACCGTCGAGGAGACCGCGGCGATCCCGTCGTTGGACCCGGCCCGGGCCCCGGTGCTCCTCGGGGGAGCGGTGGTGGCCGAGGCGGCGCTGCGCCGCTCCGGGTCCGACCGTATCGTCGTGTCCGAGGCGGACATCCTGGACGGCATCGCGCAGGAACTGCTCGAGGAGGCATCATGACCGTGCTCGTGACCGGCGGCGCCGGCTACATCGGCAGCGTGACCGTCGACGCCCTGCGGGCAGCCGGTGACGACGTGGTCGTCCTCGACGACCTCTCGGAGGGCCACCGCGAAGCGGTCGACGCCGACGTCCCCTTCGTCGAGGGGCGGACCGGCGATCGAGACCTCGTGCGCCGGGTGATCGACCACCACGGGGTCGACGCCTGCGTCCACTTCGCGGCGTTCACCGCTGTCGGCGACTCGGTGCGCCGTCCCGCCCGGTACATGGAGAACAACGTCGTTCAGGGGATCGGCCTGTTCACGGCGCTCGCCGAGGCCGGCGTCGAGCACGTCGTGCTGTCCTCGACCGCCGCCGTCTACGGGGAGCCCGGAGTCGTGCCGATTCCCGAGACGGCGCCGCTTCGGCCGACGAACCCGTACGGGCACACGAAGCGGTTCCTCGAACAGGTGCTCGCCGACTACGAGACGGCCTACGGCATGCGGTCCGTGGCGCTGCGGTACTTCAACGCCGCAGGGGCGGTCGGCCGGAGAGGGGAGCGTCACGACCCCGAGACGCATCTCATCCCCAACATCCTCAAGGCGGCCCGGGGAGAGTGGGACCTCGCCGTCTTCGGCGACGACTATCCGACCCCGGACGGCACCGCCGTGCGGGACTACGTGCACGTCGCCGATCTCGCCGATGCCCATGTCCTCGCGCTGCGGCACCTGCGGGAGGGCGGCGCCAGCGACCGTATCAACCTCGGCAGCGGATCGGGGTTCTCGGTCCTGGAGGTGATCGGCACCGCCAAGCGGGTGACCGGGATCGACATCCCCTTCACGATCGAGGGACGCCGGGCCGGGGATCCTCCGACCCTGGTGGCGTCGTCGCAGCGTGCCCGGGACGTCCTCGGGTGGGATCCGACCAGGACGGATCTGGGCGTCATCGTCGGCTCGGCGTGGGAGTGGATGCAGTCCCGCTGAGTAGCCTTCCACTCTGGCCCGGGTGGCGAAATCGGTAGCCGCGGCGGACTTAAACTCCGCTGTCCCTTCGGGGGCGTGGGGGTTCGAATCCCTCCCCGGGCACGCGACGGTCGTGGTGCCGATGCTCCGGTTCGCGCTCGGTTCCTCTGCACTTCGACCCCTCCCAAGTGAGTTCGTGGCGGTACCGGCCGGCGCCCGGCGTGGAGATCCCGGGCGACAGTCGCCATCCCGAGCGGACTGACGTCACCTCAGCCGCCGCCCATGCCTCTCCCGGGTGCCGCAATGTCTTGGCCTTCCAATATATTGACAATCATCGATATCTGTGGTTACGATCTCCCTTTGTATAGATAGTCGTCAATATATGAGGGGATCGTCGTGATCGATTTCATCACCAGGGTGCTGGGAGACGTCGGCGGCACCGTTGTGCACGTCTGGCCGTTCTTGGTCGTCTCCGTGGTGGCGGCGGCAGCCGTCACCGTCTACGTCGGCACCGATCGCGTGTCGGCACTCCTGCGGCGGCGCGCCGGGGTCGCCACCGCCGGAGCGGTCCTGCTGGCCACCCTCACCCCGTTCTGTTCGTGTGGGACGACGGCCGTGCTCGTCGGCATGCTCGCCGCGTCGGCGCCCTGGGCGCCGCTGGTCGCCTTCATGGTCGCGTCGCCTCTCACGTCGCCGTCGGAGCTGTTCCTGTCGGCCGGCCTGTTCGGGTGGCCGTTTGCGCTCGTGTTCTTCGTCGGGACGATCGCGCTCGGCCTTGCGGCGGGTGCGGTCGCCGCCGCCCTCGATCGCGTCGGCTGGCTCCGGGGTCAGGCCCGCGTCGGCGAGGCTTCGTGTGCATCCGGATCGTGCACCGTCACAGCGCCGGTCGTTCTGTCGATGGGACCGGGCGCCGCATCCATCGCCGAGATTCCGACCCGTCGCCAGCGGTGGAAGATCGACGAACTCGTCGCCGCCCTGTGGTCGAACGGCCGCACGCTCACGCTGTTCTTCCTCGGTTTCACCTTCGTCGGGTACGCCGTCATCGAAGCGATTCCCACTGCGTGGATTGCAGATCATCTCGGCGGCGATTCGCTGCTCGCCGTGCCGCTTGCGTCGCTCCTCGGTGTCCCGACCTACCTCAACACCGAGGCATCGCTCCCGCTCGTTGCCTCGCTCATGGACGGCGGTATGGGTGCAGGTCCGGCCATGGCCTTCCTCGTGACCGGGGCCGGCACGAGCATCGGCGCGATCACCGGCCTGTTCGTGATCGCCAGGGGTCGTGTCGTCGGCCTCGTCGTGACGTTGCTGTTCGTCGGGGCGATCGTCCTCGGGTGGATCGCCCAAGTTCTCCTATGACGCAGGCCGTGTGGAAGGATGTCGGAATGCAGATCGTCGTCGAATGTTGTGCCCCGGTGCTCGAGGAGCCGCTCGAAGCCGACGAGGCCGCTCGCCTCGCCCGGTGGTACGGCGTGCTCGCCGATCCGACGCGCCTGCGGCTGCTCAGCCTCATCAGTGCGGCCGGCGAAGCCTGTGCCGCGTGCGATCTCGTCGAGCCGCTCGGCGTCTCCCAGCCCACGGTGAGCCATCACCTCAAGGTGCTGCGAGAAGCGGGTCTCGTCGAGAGCGAGAAGCGCGGCCGCTGGGTCTATTACCGGTCGGTTCCCGAGCGCCTTGGGATCCTCAGCAAGGCGATTTCCTCGGTCTGAGGTCCGGCCGGGAGGGTATGACCGAATCGCCCGGCCCGGCGACGAAGTTCGGGCGCGCCGGGGATGGCCCCGGAGGGGCGCATCAGCTCACCGACCGGGTCTGGAACGACTCCGCTTCTCCCGAACTCCCCGGAACGGGCTGTCACGGGGTGGATCGGATGACACGTGGATCTCGCGAAACCCCGGGTAGACCTCGGTGTTCGATACGGGGTGGCACAGGCCGTCACGGGCCTGGCGGGACTTTTGACTCCGCTGTCCCTTCGGGGGCGTACTGGTTCGAGTCCTGTCCCGGGGGCACGAAAGGCATGTCGGCGGTGTGCGGATGCGAAGCGCGAGCGAGGCTCAGGCTGCGCTACGAGTCGGCCTCGCCCGGCGCCGATCGTGCCGATCTCGCCCTGTACGACGCGTAGGCGGCAGCGGGCAAACCGATGAGAGCGAGGAGGGCGACGCCGGTGAGGGTGGCGTGGCCGAGAGCACGACGTTCTGCGACCTGCATGGCGACGACATGGAGGAAGACCGCCGCCGCAGCCACGTACGCGAGCCGGTGGAGACGTTTCCATCGATCGGCTCCCATCGACCTCATCGATCGATCCCTCGAAGTCCAGGCAAGGACGGTGATGCACGCCAGTCCCACCAGCCCGGCCCAATAGGCGACGCTGTACGGATCGATCAGATCGCCATCCGTGGGGAGGATCCTGGCGAACGGCCGCCAGAAGGCCCAGCCATCTGAGTGGATGGCGAGGCCGCCGGGTACGTGGGCGAGGGTGGCGATCGCAGCCCAGATCCCGAGCACTCGGCGATTCGGGAGGTGCACCGCCGGCCGGCCACCGGCCAGCACCCGGAGGGCCCCCACGGACAACGTCGTCGCCAGCAGTCCGAGGGAAACCACTCCGGTGGCCACGTTGTAGCGCCACAGCAATCCATCGGCCTTGCGCCAGTTCTCTCCCTCGGCCCACAGCTCGTTGGAGACTTGAAGGACGAGGAAGACGGCGATCATCGATACCACTGCGACACTGCCGACCAGCAGGTGACGTCGAACGGCGGGGTCTCCATGCGCCATGGCGGCGAATGTAGCGGGGGAGCCCCTCCGGTCGGATGCCCGACCGGCGGCCAGGCCCGGGCTCCCGAGGCGCCTGCCGCCCGGCGGTAGAGTCGCCATCTGGGACGTCCGCTCAGGAGACCCTTGACCACCGTCACCGTTCTCGCACCCGCCTACGACGAGGAGCCCGTGCTCGGGACCTTCGTCTTCGCCATGCTCGACGTGCTCGAACCGGGGTGGGAGCTCCTCATCGTGAACGACGGTTCGGCGGACCTCACGGGCGAGCTCGCCGAGCGACTGGCGGCGGAGCACGAGTCGGTTCGCGTGGTCCACCACGAGGTGAACCGCGGCCTCGGCGCGGCACTGGCCACGGGGTTCGCCGAGGCCAGAGGCGAGATCGTCGTCGCGATGGACGCCGACCTCAGCCACCCGCCGGCGATGATCGCCGGCCTCGTCGCCGCCTGCGAGGACGTCGACGCGGTGTTCGCCAGCCGGTTCGTGCCCGGTGGCGGCATGGAGGGCGTGCCTTTGCTGCGCAGAGCGATCTCCAGGGTGGGGAACCTCGTCTTTCGGTTCCTCTTCTGGTCCACCGTGCGGGACATGACCACGGGTTTCCGGGCGTATCGGACGTCGGTCATGCGGGATCTCGAGCTGACGGCAGAGGGTTTCGAGGCTCAGCTCGAGATCACCGTGCGTCTACTGCGCCGAAGGGCGGCAATTCGGGAGGTGCCCCTGCTTCTGTCGACGCGCATTGCCGGCATGTCGAAGATGCGATATCTCGCACTCGTGCCCAGGTACGGGCGGGCAGTGGTTCGTCTCCTACGTCTCCGATGGCGCGGACGCTGACTGGCGCGCTTCCCAGAGGGCCTTCACGGTGAGGGCGACAGGCACCAGCAGCACGGCGTCGAGTGTGTAGCGAAACCGCGCGTCTCCGAAGAAGAGCACGGTGTACCCGACCAGGTTGCCGACCGTCATGCCGATGACGAGGATCCGCATACGAGTGGGCCATCGCCGCCAGAGCACGAGCGAGAGTGCGGCGAGGCTGAGCGACATCGCCGTCCACCAGACCACCGCAGTACTCGCGACCTTGAATCCTCTGAGAGGGACGCTCTCGAATTCGAGGCCATCCCCCACCCGACGGGACGCGTTCCACTTCACCCCGTCGACGTGCGCAGAGAACTGGCGGCGGAGGCCCTCGAGCGTGGAGTC
>DATHYU010000482.1:0-4186 GCA_035458965.1 Acidimicrobiia bacterium
GCCGGTGTTGAACCACTGCGGGCTGTTCGGAGCGGCCATCTGGTTGACGAGCATGTAGGCGAGCTCGTCCTCGAAGGCCTGGGCGTCGTCCTCGGAGGCGAAGTACCCGTGACGCTCGCCCCAGTCACGCCACGTCGCCACGAGCCGGTCGATGACCTGGCGAGCCGACTGCTCGGGCCCCAGGACCGGGTTGCCGTCCTCGTCGACGATCGGGTTCCCGTCGTCGTCGTGCTGCGGCACTCCCGCCTTGCGGAAGTACTTCGACACCATGATGTCGGCCGCCACCTGCGACCATCCCTTCGGGATCTCGGCGCCCTCCATCGAGAACACCACCGACCCGTCGGGGTTCGTGATCTTCGAGTCGCGTCGCGACCACTCGACCGAGTCGAACGGGTCCTCCCCGGCCTTCGTGAAGTGTCGATCGATCCGCAGCCCAGTTTGCGTCATGCTTCCTCCCGGTCCCCGAGGCCCTGCCTCGTCGCCGCCCGCTGGCGGCCTGCCTCACCACTCCCCACGACACCGGCGAGGTGCCGTCCCCCGTTCGATGGGTCTCCGTACCTACCCGGAGTTGTCCACACCCACAAGATGTTGTGGTCGTCAGGGGTTGTGACCACAAAATCTTGTGACGGGTACACGAGTGTAATTACACAGATGTCGTGCCGTCAATTCATTCTTCCGAGCCGATATCGGCGGCCGACGACCGGCCTTCGCCAGACCTCGGCCGCCGCACAGCCACCGTGGCCCCTCGTCGTTCCGCTCACCGTTTCTTCCAGGCCGGCGGGTGCCATGGGGTCCCAAGCCGCCCGCCTACTGTCTGCTTCCCGGCCTCCGACATCCGACACTCTGACCTCTGGCTACGACACGTCTTCCGCGCGCGCCAGCGAGACCGATGGCGGGGAAGTGCGACCGGAGCCGACGTCCGGTCTCGTGGCGGGTCCGTTGTACCCGGGGGCCCTCCGGCTTCTCAAGCCGGGAGCCTGGTTGGTTTTCGCGACGCCGGGAAACTCTTCGCGACCCGCTCCGCTAGTCCCGCAGGGCGTCGAGGAGGGCGACGGCGAGGATGTCGTACCCGGCCTCGTTCGGATGGATGTCCGGCACCGGATCGAGCATGTGGGTCGTGGCGGCGGCGGTCTCGAGCATCGGGGTGAGCCCGTCGGCGACGAGCACGTCGTGCTCGGCCGCGGTCCGGGCGGCGAGGTCGTTGAAGTCGCGCAGGACCTGGGTGCTCGTCTGCTCGAGATCGACCCCGGTCCCGAATCCGAGGCTGAACGGGTTGTAGGCCTGGAGGAAGAGGATGGTCGTGTCGGGTGCGGCCTCGCGCAGCCCGGCGAGCACGAGGTCGAGGTTGATCTCGTACGCCGCGAAGGCGCTCCCGATCCGGGCCTGGCAGCCGGCCGTTTCGAGTGCCTCCGAGCAGTCGTCGGACCCGAGGTGGCCGAGGAGGTCGTTCGAACCGATGTCGATCGTGATGTACGCGACCCGGTTCGAGGCGAGGAAGGCCAGGGCGTCGTCGAGTTGCCCGCCGTTGAGGAGCGTGCCCGTCGTCTCTCCCGAGACCCCGAAGTTCCGGAGCCCGTACTCGGTCCCATCGCGTAACTCGAGCTGCTGGTGGAGGCGGGAGACGTAGCCGTCGCGGGCATTCTCCACGCCGACGTTCGCGGCCAGGGAGTCGCCGAGGGCGACGTAGAAGACGTCTCCCGGCGCGAACACACCGTCGACCCTGCCGGCTCGCAGTCGCTCCGGTGGCGGCCGGATGGCGGTCCCGGCCGCGGCGGCCTCGTCACCGAGCGCGGCCAGGAGGGCGGACGACGTCAAGAGCTCGCCCCCCGCCTGCGTGCCGGTCACGACGACGCTGTCGCCCTCGAACGTGATCGACTGGATCTGAGCCCGTTCCTCGGCGATCAGCGTCTGCAGATCCGACACGTTCGTGAGGAGGTCGTCGATGGCGTCGTCGATGGCGCCTTCGGCGATCCCGGGCAGATCGAGGGATCCGAGGTCGACGTCGATGACCTCTACGTCGATCGTGCCTCCGATCGCCGTGACACGGGCCTCGCCTTCGAGCCCGATCTCTCCGTTCTTGAACTCGCCCTCGAAATGGAGGACACCGGTCGTCCCGTTCGCCTCCAGGATGTCGACGGCGATGGACCGAAGGGGCACGTCGGCGTTCTGGAGCCCCTCCTGGATCACCGCCGTGATCTCGTCCTCGTGGAGCACCAGCCGGAAACCCGCCTCCCGGGCGGCCGCGTCGAGGGTCGACTGGGCGGTCGCCAGGTTCCGCGGATCCGGTGGAGCGGGCGGGCCCTCCGTCGTGGTCAGGGCTCGGATGATCGTCAGCGTCGTGTCGGTGATGTACCAGCCGCCCCAGAACACGGCGACGAGCTGCGCGGCGAACCACAGGCCCAGCACGGGAAGGGGCGCGTACGTCGCCACGGCGAACGAGGCGGCGGCGATCAGGAGGAAGAGCACGATCGCCTGGACCTCGCCGAGGGTGAAGAACGCGATGGCACCGACGACGAGGCCGACGATCGGCCCGAAGAAGGCGATGGCGGGCTTCACGCCGTCAGCGTAGACCGGCCGCCGATTCGTGCACGAGCAGAGCCGCCGCCCCGAAGGGCGGCGGTGTCGGCGCCTCGGTCAGTCGTCGTCGCCGGCGTCGTCGTCCGTCGCGGCCGGTGGCTCGTCGTCGATCGCGGCCGCAGGCGGTGAGTCGTCCACGGCCACCGGGATCGGCTCGTCGGCGACGGGCGCCGGGCCCTTCGGCTTGCGAGCCGGGGCCACGGAGGCCCAGATCACGCCGACCACCATGCCGATCACCAGGATGATGGCCATCCGGGTGATCACCGCGCCGACCGAGTCGAACGGGAACACCGAGAACCGGAAGTACAGGAAGTACGCCGCCGACAGGCCCAGCGGGATCCCGAACAGGGCTCCGCGGATCGGATACCGCTTGGTCTGGATCTCAGGGCTCGTCATGGTCTGCTCCTCGGGGTCGCCCTGGGTGCCGGTGCCGATGACCGCCACGACTGCGCCGGCCTGACGTTGAACAACAGGCCGGCGAACCCGGCGGCGCCGAGGATCCCGGCGATCACGTCTGCGGTGACCTCCGGGCCGTCGCCGACGAACTCGACCCATCCCTCGCCGAAGCAGTATTCCCTGCCGGCGGCGAGGCCTGCGATCGACTCCTGGTCGAAGTCGTCGGGCAGGTACTCGGGCTCTTGTGTCGAGAGCCGATTGTCGTTGTAGAGGTCGATGATGGCGCCCTTGGCCTTCACGGTCGCCTTGAGCTCGGTGAAGTCCTGGATGACATCGAGCGGACCGGTCTCGATGTCCCCGAAGATGTCGAACAGCTCGACGAGCCCGGCGTTGCGGTTCTTGTCGCGCTGGTTCGGGTCGCCACCTCGGTCGGCCGAGACGCCCATCACCGCCACCGTCCAGATGTGATCGTGGAACGCCGGTGCCGGCTCCTGGTAGTTGACGTCCTCCTGGCGGCCGGCGACCGAGAAGTTCGGGTTGTCCCGGGTGAAGCCCCAATACGCCACCACGCCGTTCGGATCGACGCGGAACGGGTTGTCGCGCGTCATCGCCTGCTCGCCGGTGAAGACGTCGATCAGCGGCTCGCTGTCGCCGTTGTCGATGATGGCGTCGAGCGACATGCCGTTCTCGTCGTAGGCGATCGCCAACCCGCCGCAGGCTCCGACCAGCACCGAGTCGTCACCGGTGGTGTCGAAGGCGGGGATCCGGTCGGTCACCAGCGCCTCGAACTCCTCCGGGGTCTGGGCTCCGACGTTGTCGTCCCAGATTCCGGCGAATCCCTCTGCGAGCTCGCCGAGGTCGGGGATGCCGTCGCCGTTCATGTCGACGAAGTTCTCACCCCGCGTGATGAAGGGCTCGACGTCGATGACCGCCTCCTGCCCCTCGTCCTGGGCCATCGCCGGCGCCACCGTCACCCCGAGGATGAGGGCCGCCGCAATGAGCGCTCGTGCGTATCGAGCCATACCTCCCCCACGTCGCCGTAGGCGGCCAGGCTACTCCAGCCGATCCTCGGCGTCCTCGATCACCAGGTCCATGCGGTGATTGCAGTCCTCGCAGACGAACGCGACCACGTCGCCTTCGAGGAAGCCCTCGTCGGGTGGCGCGTAGGACTGGAGGTTGGCGACACCTCCGCATTCGATGCAGGTGATCGTCT
>DATHYU010000483.1:0-7372 GCA_035458965.1 Acidimicrobiia bacterium
CGTGAGCTCGGCCTCGGTGGAGCGGTCGTGACCGGGCTCGGATCGATCGTCGGGACCGGCGTGTTCGTCAGTATCGCCATCGCCGCCGGCGTCACGGGACCCTCGGTGGTGCTCGCGGTCGTGGTCGCCGCCTTCGTCGCGATGTTCAACGGGCTCAGCAGCGCCCAGCTCGCCGCCGCGCACCCCGTCAGCGGCGGAACGTACGAGTACGGGCACCGGCTGATCGGTCGACGGGTCGGTTTCACGGCCGGATGGCTCTTCATGGCGGCGAAGTCCGCCTCGGCGGCGACGGCGGCGCTCGGTTTCGCCGGCTATCTGCTGGCCATGCTCGACGTCGACGGCGGGCGCTGGACCCGGGTCGGCATCGGCGTCGCCGCCCTCGCGGTCATCACGGCGCTCGTGCTCGCGGGCATTCGTCGGTCGGCGGCCGCCAACGCCGTCATCGTCTCCGTCGCCATCGGCGCGCTGGTGGTGTTCTCCATCGTCGGGTTCGCGGACGCCGGGTCGAGCCGGTTCTCGCCGTTGTTCGTCGACGGTGCTCCCGGCTTCCTCGAGGCGGTCGCGCTCATGTTCGTCGCCTACACCGGCTACGGGCGGGTGGCGACCCTCGGCGAAGAGGTCCGCGATCCGGCCCGAACCATCCCGATCGCCGTCGTGGTGACGCTGGCCGTGTCGATGCTGGTGTACCTCGCCGTCGCCGCTTCCGGGGTCGCCGCAGCCGGGTACGAGGCGCTGGCCGGCTCCGTGGGCGGGTCCGTGGCGCCCCTGCAGTCGATCGCCGAGGATGCTGGCCGGTCATCGGTGGCGACGATCGTCGGCGTGGGCGCCATCGCGGCCATGCTCGGCGTGCTGCTGAACCTCGTGCTCGGGCTGTCCCGGGTGCTCCTCGCCATGGGGCGGCGCGGAGAGGTGCCCTCGCGGCTCGGTGAGCTCGACGCAACCGGGCGGACGCCGACGGCGGCCGTCGTGGTGTCGGCCGTGATCGTCGGCGGCCTCGTGGCCATCGGGGACGTCCGGGCGACGTGGGAGTTCTCCGCCTTCACGGTGCTCGGGTACTACGCGATCACCAACGCCGCGGCCCTGCGGCTGGCACCCGAGCACCGGCGCTTTCCGCGAGCCTTCGCCTGGGCGGGGCTCGCCGCATGCCTGTTCCTGGCGTTCTGGGTGACTCCGGCCGCGTGGCTCTCCGGGTTGGGGGTCGTCGCCGCCGGTCTCGTGTGGCAGACGGTGGCGCTGCGCCGGGTCGGGTGAGGTCAGGCGCGGCGCCAACCGGGGGCCGAGGCCGTCTCGTCCTCGTCCGGCGGATGGGCCGAGAGCTCCATGGCGACCCAGAGGGCCTTCGACCACGGGTGGAAGAGGATCGGGAAGACCGCCGCGACCGTCACCGTGGCGATGAGGATGCCGGTCCAGGGGACATCTGGCCAGGTCAGGACCATGCCGCCGACGAAGACGAGAAGGAAGGCGCCGATCACGGCCGCCGTGTTGAGCATGATCGCCCCGAGCCAGTAGCCCTCGTGCCGTTCGTAGTGATGGGCACACGTCGGGCACTCGGCGACGAGGTCGATGCCCCGGCGAATTCCGGCACCGCCGCAGTTCGGGCATCTCAGCAGGAGGGCACGACCGATGCGTCTGAGAATGCTCACCGGGCCATTGTCGCGGGTCCGGGATGGTTTGCGGTTGGCGTCGAGACCGCCCTACAAACAGGGCGACCGCGTCCGAGGAGATCCCGATGGCCGACATCGCCGACCGCTCGATCCTGGTGATCGGGGCAACCGGAGCCCTGGGCTCCCGCATCGCCAGAAGGCTCCACGAGCGTGGTGCGATGCTGACGCTCGTGGGCCGTGACGAGGGCCGGCTCGCCGGGCTCGGCCTCCCCGGTCGTCTCGTCCGGGCCGACCTTCGCTATCCCGCCGACTGCCGCCGGATGGTGGCCGACGCCCTCGACGAGCACCAGCGCCTCGATGGTGTCGTGAACGCGGCGGGAGTGGTCGCCTTCGGTGCGGTCGCCGACCTCGACGATGCCGCCCTCGACGAGCTCTTCGCCACCGACGTGCTCGGCCCGCTCCGGGTGGTGCGGGAGGCCCTTCCCCACCTCGGGCAGGGCTCCTTCGTGGTCCAGATCTCCGGAGTCGTGGCCGAGCAGCCGGTTGCCGGGATGGCCGCCTACTCGGCGGCGAAGGCGGCGCTTGCGTCTGCGACGGCGGCCCTGGCCCGGGAGGTCCGCCGGGCCGGGATCTCCGTGATCGACGTCCAGCCGCCCCACACCGAGACGGGGCTGGCGACCCGGCCGATCGCCGGGACGGCGCCGCCGTTCCCCGAGGGGCTCGATCCGGATCTGGTCGCAGGACGCATCGTGGCCGCCATCGAGGCGGGCGAGCGGCTGGTCCCCGCCTCGGCGTTTTGACGCTCCTCCTCGTCCACGCCGGCGCCACTCTGGTGCTCGCCGGTCTCATCTGGACCGTCCAGGTGGTGCACTACCCGCTGTTCGACGGCGTCGGCGCGGACCGCTTCACCGAGTACGAGGCCAGGCACGCGTCGTCGATCGGCCGGCTCCTCGTCGTTCCCGCAGGGATCGAGGTCGTCGCCGCCGGCTGGCTCGCCGTCGATCCTCCCGATGGTGTGCCTCCGTGGCTGATCCTCTCGTCGGGCGCGCTCCTCTTCGCCGTCTGGGTCGTGACGGTGCTCGTGCAGGTGCCGACCCACCGGCGGCTCTCCTCCGGCTTCGATCCCGACGTGCACCGGCGGCTCGTGGTGTCGAACTGGTGGCGCACCGGGGCGTGGACGGTGCGCGGGATCGTCGCGCTCGTGATGATCGGGCTCGCCGGCACCTGACCTCTCCGGCCCCGCCGTCGATTGCGGCCGGGCGGCTGTACGTTCCGGCCGTGCGTCGCGTGCCACTCGTCCTGCTCGTCGTCGTGATCGCCGCCGCCTGTGCCGGCGAGGGATCGCTCGCGCCCCCGACGACCCCGCCGGCCACGACGAGCCCGCCGACGGCCACCTCGTCGTCGGCGGATCCTCCGTCGACCGAGGGGACGATTCCGATCGACGGCGGCCGGGTCGTCGTGACCATGACGGTGGACGAGGAGCCCCGCCAGGCGCTCGTCGTGGTGCCCGAGCGTCTGGCGATGCCGGCGAGCCTGGTCGTCGTGTTCCACGGGTTCACCGGCACGTCGGCGCGGGTGGAGGCGCAGTCGGGGCTCTCCGATCTGGCTGCAGAGGAGGGCTTCGTGGTCGCGTATCCCCAGGGTGCCGGCATCGTTCCCTCGTGGCGGACCTCGTCCCTCCAGGGGGATGAGGACGTGCGATTCGTCGAGGCCGTCATCGACCTCGTTGCGGACGCCGTGCCCATCGAGCGGGTGCTCGCCACGGGGATGTCCAACGGTGGAGGCATGGCGGGACGGATGGCATGTGACCGCGCAGACCTCGTCGATGCGGTCGCGCCGGTGGCCGCCGCCCATCCCCCGACCGTCTGCGATCCCTCCGAGGCGGTGCCGATCCTCGCCTTCCACGCCATGGACGACCGCGTGGTCCGCTACGACGGCTTCGGCCCCCTCGTCTTCGGTCAGGAGGAGTGGGCGGTGGCTTGGGCGCGGCGCAACGGTTGTGAGCCGATCTCCGAGGTGTCCCGGGTCGCCGAGGGTGTCGACACCCTCACCTGGGGCGCCTGCGACGCTCCGGTGATCCTCTACCGGAGCGCGACCGGCGGTCACCGCTGGCCGGGACCCGACGCCCCGCCGGGATCGGACGCTGCGCGGTTCGAGGCGTCGGCCGTGATGTGGGCGTGGTTCGACGGGATCGGGTGAGAGTCAGGTCAGCGCCGCGGCGAGCGCGAAGGCCGCCATGCCTCCTCCGAGGACCAGCGCCACGTTGAGCACCGCCTCGGAGCGGTGGCGTGGGGTGCGGCCCGCGATCGCCCAGGTGTCCACCATCCAGGTCGAGTAGGTCGTGAAGCCTCCGAGGAACCCCGCTCCGACGATGCGCAGGGTCGCAGGGTCCGCGCCGATCAGCAGGCCGAGGGCGCCGGCACCGACCACGTTGACGATCCCCGTCCCGACCGGCCGCTCGGGCCATCGTCGCTGCGCGGCCGCCCCGATGAGATAGCGGGCAACGGCTCCCACGGCCCCGGCGACGATCGCGACAGCGGTGGTCATCGGGCCGCCTGCATTCCCAATCGCGCGGCGGCGAGCCCGGCGAGGAGGCTCGCACCGATGTAGACCGTTGCGGTCGATCCCGCCAATGCGTCGACCTCGGCGACGAACGCCGAGAAGGTGGTGAAGGCTCCCAGCGCCCCGACCGCGCCGAACGCCACGCCCGCCGTCCCTGCGTGATGGAGGAGGCGGACCGCGAGAAAGCCGAGCACGGCGGAGCCGACGACGTTGACGATGAGGGTCGCCCAGGGGAAGGCCTGCGGTCCGAGGAGCTCGCCGACACCGATCCGGGCGGCCGTGCCGGCGGCGCCCCCGGCGGCGACGGCGGCGATGCGGGCCACGGGATGGGTGGAGGGTGGTCCGGGCACGGCGCCCGATGATACGGCTACCAGCCGAGTGTTCCGGGCGCGCCCTTGAAGGGGCCCACGATGTCGCCGGTGATCCATCCCCCGTAGAAGCCGCCCTCCTGGGGGATCACCGGCTCGTCGTCGAGGAAGCAGGCGTCGACCCGCCCCGGGTAGAAGGAGAGGTGGTCGCGTATCTCCTCGAAGGCCGCCGTCGGGTTCGGGTACGACCACGCGGCGTCTCTCACGGCGGCGCCGTCGGCCGCGAGGCGCCAGTAGTCGGCGTGTCCCTTGAATTCGCACCACGTGCCCGTCGACGTTCGTTCGAGCAGATCCGTGCGGACATCGGCCGGAGGAAGGTAGATGCCGGGCGGATGGCTTGTCTCGAGGACTCGGAGTGCCCGGGTCGAGTCGGCGATCGCGATGCCGGCATGGACGATCCTCACTCGTCGCAGGCACCGTTCCACGCGCGGCGGGCGCGGGTAGTCCCACACCGACTCCTGGCCCGGTCCTGGCTCGTCGCGTCGCATGGCCGGACCGTACGGCGCGATGGGCCGCTACCGGCGCCGGGTCGGGGATCGCCGGTTCCTACACTCGCGGCCCGTGCGCCTGACCGTTCTCGGAGCCAACGGGACCTACCCGACCCCCGGCCGCCCGGCATCGGGGTATCTGGTCGAGTCGCAGGGAGCCGTCGTGTGGCTCGACGCCGGCCCCGGCACGTTCCCCGCCGCCCTCGCCCGGGGCGTTCCCGAGCGAGTCGCGGCCCTGGTGCTGTCCCATGTCCACGCCGATCACTGCTCCGATGTGCTGGCCCTGCTCAACTTCCTCCGGTACGGCCCGCGTCCGCGTGATCCGCTCCCACTCCTTGCACCGGAGGGTGTCGTCGACCGTCTGGCGGCCTTCGCCGGTGCGGGCCCGGACCACGACTTCTTCGGGGTCTTCGACGTGCGCGTCGTCGACGCCGGCGACGAGGCGACGTTCGGGCATCTGACGATCACGTTCGGCGCGGCGGTGCACCCGGTGCCCGCCGTGTGCGCCGCGGTCTCCGACGGGGCGCGCCGGATCGTGTACTCGGGTGACACCGGGCCCGGCGGAGACCTTCCCCGGCTCGCCGCCCGCGCGGAGCTGCTGCTGTGCGAGGCGACCTACCAGGGTGAGCCGGGCGAGAACCGGTACCCCTACCACCTCCATGCGGCGGAGGCCGGGGCGCTCGCCCGGGATGCGGCGGTCGATCGGCTCGTCCTGACACACATCGCACCTACCCTCGACACGGACATCTCGGCTGCCGAGGCGGCGGCCACGTTCGGCCGACCCGTCGAGATCGCCGCGCCGGGGGCCGAGATCGACGTCTGACGAAGGGAAACACGCGTGCGCGCAGATCGCCGACCCGACGAGCTCCGCCCCGTCGTCATCACCCGTGGCTACACGGAGATGACGCCCGGGTCCGTCCTCATCGAGATGGGGAAGACGAGGGTGTTGTGCACCGCGTCCTTCGACGCCGAGGTCCCTCGGTGGATGCGAGATCGGGGGACGGGCTGGGTGACGGCCGAGTACAGCATGCTCCCCGGGTCGAGCAGGGAGCGGATCGACCGGCGTTCGGTGAGCGGCGGTCGCACGAAGGAGATCCAGCGACTCATCGGCCGTGCGCTGCGCGCCGTCGTCGACATGGCGGTGATGGGGGAGCGGATGGTGCGCGTCGACTGCGATGTGCTCCAGGCCGATGGCGGGACGCGCACCGCCGCCATCACGGGGAGCTGGGTGGCGCTCCACGACGCGTTCACCGTCGGCGTCGCCGAAGGTTCGATCCCGGCGAATCCGATCATCGATCACCTGGCGGCGATCTCCGTGGGCATCGTCGGTGGCGAGTTGCTCCTGGACCTCCCGTACGAGGAGGACGCCGGGGCCGAGGTCGATCTCAATGTCGTCATGACGGGCACCGGCGGGCTCGTCGAGGTGCAGGGGACCGCGGAGGGCGCCCCGTTCTCGCGGCGTCAGCTCGACGAGCTGTTGGATCTCGCCTCGAAGGGCATCGACGAGCTCGTCGCCGCCCAGCGTGCGGCGATCACGCCCTGATGCGGCTTCCCGATCGGCTCGTCGTCGCGACGAAGAACCGCGACAAGCTCGTCGAGGTCCGGGCGGTGCTCGCGGCGGCCGTGCCGTCGGTGACCCTGGTCGAGGGGCTGGAGTGGCCTGATGTCGACGAGACCGGGGAGACCCTCGAGGAGAACGCCCTGTTGAAGGCGGAGGCCGTGGTCGCCGCCACGGGGATCGCCGCCATCGCCGACGACACCGGCCTCGAGGTCGATGCACTCGGCGGCGAGCCCGGTGTCCACACCGCTCGCTTCGCCGGGCCGCAGGCCACCTACGCCGACAACCGGGCGGCGCTGCTCACCGCACTGGGGGATCGGACGGACCGGTCGGCTCGCTTTCGCACGGTGATCGCCCTCGTCACGATGGGCGGGGAGCGCCACACGGTCGAGGGAGTGCTCGAGGGGTCGATCTCGCGAACCGAGCGGGGGTCACAGGGCTTCGGGTACGACCCCGTGTTCGAGGTCGGCGACCGCACCCTGGCGGAGATCGGGCTCGAGGAGAAGAACCGCATCAGCCATCGCGCCCGCGCCCTCCGGGCGCTGGTCGACCTCCTCTCCGACCGCCGCGCCTCGTAGCGCCCGCCCCGGTCCCGGCGCCGCGCGGTCCTCCGACTCGGCGCCGGGGGGATTTCGTCCCTGGCCGCCGGGCCCGTGCGCGCGTACGGTGTAACCGAACGAACGGGAGGTGTCGATGCCGAAGTGGGAGCCTCGGACGATCGTGGTCGGCGTGGACGGCTCCGACCAGAGCTTTCACGCAGCCGAGGTCGCCGCGTCGCTGGCGCGTCAGCGC
>DATHYU010000484.1:0-2146 GCA_035458965.1 Acidimicrobiia bacterium
GCAGGGTGTTGTCGTAGATCTTGTCGACGCGCGCCGCGGCCCTTTCGACCGTGTACCCGCGCAGCTCCTCGGAGACGTTGATCAGGCCGCCGGCGTTCACGACGAAGTCCGGCGCGTACACGATGCCGTTCTCCGCCAGCCGATCGGCGTCCTCGGGGGTGGCGAGTTGGTTGTTGGCCGAGCCGAGCACGATCTGACAGCGCAGCCTCGGGATGGTCTTCTCGTTGAGGGCCCCGCCCAGGGAGCAGGGTGAGAACAGGTCGCAGGGAACCTCGTAGATCTCGTCGACGTCCACCACGTCGACGACGCTGCTCCCATACGTCTCGCGGATGCCGGCGACCGCCGGCGGGTACACGTCGGCGATCGTCACCCGCGCACCGGCCTCGACGAGGCGGCGCACGAGATCGGATCCGACCTTGCCGACGCCGAGCACGGCGGCATGCCGTCCCGCCACGTCGTCCTCGCCGAACAGGTGCTTCATCGTGGCCCGCATCGCGGCCATGATCCCGCGGGCGGTGGCCGGCGACGGGTCGCCGGATCCGCCTTCCTCGACGGGAACGCCGACGACCCAGCGGGTTTCGCGGCGGATCAGTTCCATGTCGTTGGCGTCGGTGCCGACGTCCTCGGCGGTGATGTAGCGGCCCTGGAGCGAGTCGACGACCCGTCCGTAGGCACGCCAGAGGCGCTCCGACTTGAGGGTGCGATGGTCGCCGATGATGACGGCCTTGCCGCCGCCCAGGTCGAGACCGGCGGCAGCCGCCTTGAGGGACATGCCGCCGGCGAGCCTGAGAACGTCCTGGAGGGCTTCGTGCTCCGACTCGTACGGATAAAAACGGGTCCCGCCGAGGGCGGGACCGAGAGCCGTCGAGTGGATCGCAATGATGGTCTTGAGGCCGCTTACCGGGTCGTTGCCGAAGACCACTTCCTCGTGGTTCCGGTTGCCGATGGCTTCGAATACGCCCACCGGAGCTCCTTTCAGCAAGCGCCGGACACGAGTGTAGCGAGGGGGTACCCCGCGGCCTGGGGCACGTGGGCCCGAGCCGTCGGTACCATCCCCTCATGACCGCTGCCGCGTACCTCAGGGTCTATCTGCCGGCGGACGCCGCCGGGCGCCACCCGCGCCACACGGTGACCGAGACCGGCTCGACACCGATCCTCGTGCGCAGCGAGTTCGGTGTGTACCACGAGTCCGTTCGCGACGACGCGTTCGTCGCCGAGCACGGCGGCAGCCGCTACGTCTGCCCGCGCACCCCCCGGCTCCGCATGCTCGAGGGCCTGATCGCCTTCCGCAACGCGGCCTCCGCGCCGACGTCGACGATCCTCGTGCCCGACCGTCTCGTCGATCGCGCCAGTCGCGAGCTCGAGCAGATGCAGCGTCGCCGGCCGACTCTTCGATCCCACATCCTCACCTCCCCCTTCTACGTCCCGCTGCGCTGGTTCGGGGCGTTCGCCCCCACCGATCGGGAGCTCATCCAGGGCGAAGACGGGCTGACCATTCGCTACCGCACGATCCTCGAGCACGCCGCCGAGCGCCTGGAGCGGGCCGTGGCGGTCCTGGACGAGAGCGGCTTCGAGGACTCGATCGTGCAGCAGGTTCGCGACCTGCTCCGGTGGATGGAGCGCTTTCCGTCGGACTCCCTGCTCGAGCTCGACTACGGCGGCGTCGCCCGCCTGTTCTCGGACGCCGAGCTGGCGCTCGACGAGTCGGCCGCAGACGTCGCCGCCTCGCTCGAGGCCCTCGAGCACGATGACTACGACAAGGCGGGCACGCACTACGCGACGGCCGCCTCGCGCTGGGCGGCGGCGCAGGCCCTCACCTACGTGAACTGATGGAGGACTCCGACACCCGGCGCCTCGTCGAGGGCGTGGTCGAGCGTCGCATCCGTGAGGCCGTGGACCGGGGCGAGTTCGCGAGCCTCCCGGGAGCCGGCCGGCCGATCCGTGATCTGGGGGAGGGCTACGACCCCGCCTGGTGGACGAAGCGGTGGGTCCGCCGCCAGCGGCTGGAGACCGAGGCATCGGATCTCCGCGAGGAACTGCGGTCCGTGACGCCCCGAGCGTCCTTCGACGAGGCCGCCGGCCGGCGCCGGGCAGCGATCGAGGAGCGCCTCGCCGCCATCGAGCGCTCCCTGGCCGGCGCCGGGGG
>DATHYU010000485.1:0-3841 GCA_035458965.1 Acidimicrobiia bacterium
CGCCCTCGAGGGCCTCACACGCACGATGTATGAGGTCCGCGACAGCACGTAGGCAACGTCCGTCGATGTGGTCACGCCGCACGCGGGAGCCGGGCCGGTCTGATCGAGACGGTGAGGACGAGGAGGCGGCGTAGCCGACAACGCCCTCTGGCCTGCGGTTTCTCGGTGGTCAGGGGCGGGGTCGAACCGCCGACCTCCGGTTTTTCAGACCGGCGCTCTACCAACTGAGCTACCTGACCGAGGGGGCCCGGCATTGCCGGGCCCCTGTGGCGGGGACGACGGGATTTGAACCCGCGACCTCCGGCTTGACAGGCCGGCGTGAACTCCAGGCTTCACCACGCCCCCGGATGTGCCCCCAACGGGATTCGAACCCGTGTTACCGGCTTGAAAGGCCAGCGTCCTAGGCCGCTAGACGATGGGGGCGGGACCGCCGGAGGATACCCGGTTGGGCGACGTCACCATCGTGGGAAGCGACGAAGTGGAAGCGGCGCGAGTATAGGCGAACCGGGAGACGAAGCAGCCGAGATGGACGACGACCGACACGCAACCGCATGGTTCGACCGCCTCTACGACGCTGCCGAGCGCAATGCCCTCGCCGTGCCGTGGGCATCGGAGACCCCGTGCCCGGAGCTCGGCGCGCTGCTCGAAGCAGGCCTCACACCGGGCCGGGCGATCGTGGTGGGATGCGGGCTCGGCGACGATGCGGCGGCCCTCACCCAGGCCGGGTGGGCGACCACGGCCTTCGACGTGTCGGCGACGGCGATCACCTGGGCCCGCGAGCGCTTCGGCGAGGTCGTCGACTGGCACGTCGCCGACCTCTTCGACCTCCCCGACGAGTGGATCGCGGCCTTCGACCTCGTCGTGGAGGTCCGGACCGTGCAGTCGCTCCCGCCGGCGCTCCAGGCAAGGGCGATGCAGGCGGTGGCGTCGTTGGTCCGCTCCCGGCTGCTCCTCGTCGCGAACCTGCGGCCGCATCGCGCCATCCCGACCGGCCCGCCCTGGCCACTCTCGTTGGAGGAGCTCGGGACCTACGAGGACGCCGGCCTCGAGGAGGAGTCGATCAAGACCGAGGGCAGCGGCCCCGGAGCCCGCGTCGTCGCGACCTACGTCAGATCGTGAACGGGTACTCGACCCCGTCGATCTCGACGACGTAGTCGCCCGTCTCGAACGAGCCGGCCGCCACGGTCAGCTCGAACGGTTCGAGCACCTGGGCACACACGGCGCCGGTCGGCGCCGTCGACGAGACGGTGATGGGGATGCGGTTGCCCTTCCGGTCGCCGACGACCGCGCCCGCGGTGTGACACGGCGTCGGGACCGACCCCCGGATGATCGCCCGCACCTGGACCGGGTACGACTCCAGGAAGAGGAAGTCGACGGTCTCCACGAACGCGGGACCGGTGACCGGGCCGTCGTCGAGGGCACCGCCGACGGTGTACGCGTAGGTCTCGCCGTTGACGACGACCGTGTGGTCGCCGTTCGGTTTCGGTCCGAGATCGACGGTCGTCGCAAAGCCCTGGAGGACCAGGTCACAGGCCTCGAGCGGGTCGTAGAGCGACGAGACCTCGATGGTGTCGCCGTCGCCGGACACGGCGAGGAGGTGGCAGGGCGTCGGCAGATCGCCCGTGATCTCGACGCGCACCTGAACCGGGTCGCTCTCCAGGAAGGTGAAGTCGACGCTGTCGACGAAGGCGGGGCCGGGCGTCGTGCGTTCGCGATCGACGTCGTCTCCGGCCCCGTCTCCGCTTCCACATGCGGTGATGGCCAGGCCGAGGGCCGCGATGAGCATCACTCTTCGGGTCATGTCCCTACGACGCCGGGCCTGCGGTGTTCGGTTCCGGGAGCCCGCCCCGCTGCTGGACCACCGACACGGCGAGCTCGGCGGCCTTCCCGAGGGCTTCGGTGGGAGGGAGCGAGCGCACGATCCCGTCGACGATGCCGGCGAGGAAGGCGTCCCCGGCGCCGACGGTGTCGACGACCTCGACATCGTGTCCGGTCACCTCCCATGACGTTCCTGACCGGTGGTGGAGGGACGCGCCGTCCCGACCGCGGGTGACGCACACCCACTCGGGCCCGAGCAGCGTGAGGTCGGCCGGGTCGCCGGTGGTGCCCATCACCCGGGACACGATCGGCAACTCGGTGTCGCTCACCTTGAGGAGGTCGGACCTGGTGACGAGCAGGCGGACCGCGCCCTCGTCCCAATGCGGGTCGCGCAGGTTGGCGTCGCCGGCGCGCAGGCCCGTCGATGAGGCCAGGAGCCGTTCCAGTGCTGCCCGGGACCGAGCGTCGCGCATCGGCAGCGTGCCGAAGCACAGTGCGTCATGGGCCGGGACCGGGTCGGGTCCCTCGATCACATCCCAGGCGACGGGGCCGTGCACGGTGAACGCCGGGACGCCCCGGTCGTCGAGGCCCACCGTGACGGTTCCCGTCGGCAGGGTCGGGTCGGTCTCGAGGTGGCGGGTGTCGACTCCGTGCTCTTCCAGTGTCGCCTGCAGCCACCGTCCGTCCTCGTCGTCACCGACCCGGCTGACGAGGGCCGCCCCCCAGCCGAGCGCCGCCAGGTGGGCGGCCACGTGCAGGGGCGCCCCGGCCACGATGCGACGATCTTCGAACTCGTCGATGAGCGCCTCGCCGAAGGTGAGCGCTCGAAGTGTCACGGCACGGAGGGTACCGCCTGTCCTCCCCGGCCCGGGCGACGCGTTCGTGCTCAATCCGGGGCTCTCTGAGGCCGATGCCGTTGTGACATGATCGCTGTCGTCCACATCCACAAGACCGCCGGCACGACGCTGGCCTCGATCTTCAAGCACTCGTTCGGCGGCCGGCACTGCGACGTGCTGACCGTGCCCGACGACGCCGTCTTCGACGCGGCCGAGTACCGCCGGATGCGTCGCTTCTATCCGCGCCTCCACAGCATGCTCGGACATGCCATCCGGATGTACGCGGACATCGACCACGAGATCCCGGATCTCCGGTACATCACGTTTCTGCGGGATCCGATCAAGCGAATGGCGTCGCACTATCAGTACGACGTCCAGCGGGGTCACGTAGAGCTCCCGTTCGAGGAGTGGATCACCCACGACGCCGTCGCCGATCGCATGACTCGCCATCTCGCCGGGCCCGACGCGACGGCCGCCCAGGCCATGGCGATGCTCGACAGGATGGCCTTCGTCGGCCTGCAGGAGCGGTTCGACGAGTCGCTCGTGCTCATGCAGCGGGCGGTGGACGTCCCCGACATCCGGTACGCCTCGAAGTGGGTGGCGCCATCGGACGACATCAAGCAGCAGCTGCTCTCCGACGAGCGGACGGTCGGGATGCTGCGCGAGGCCAACCGCAACGACGTCGAGCTGTACGAGTACGCGGTCGAGGAGATCTACCCGAAGCAGCTGGCGCTGTTCGGAGACGGCATCGACGAAGCGGTCGCCGCGCTTCGGTCGGCCAACGAGTCGATGACGGTGCGGAAGATGTACCGAACGCCGACGTACGCCGCCTACGTGGCGAAGTGGCGTCTGGGCTACAAGCCCTGGATCGACCGGCGGATCGCCCGCCTCGGATAGCCCCTCCAGAGTCGTCGGTCCCCCTGATTGGGCCGTTCGTCCTCGCACCGCTTCCCAAAGGGCGGATACCCTCGGTGGGTCGCCGAACCCAGGGGCAGGGTCCGATGGTGTCCGAGACGATCGAGGAGACGGATCACCGGCCCGACGCGTCCCGGCGCACCCGCACGATCCTGCTCGTCGCGGCGGCCGTGGTCGTCGGCTTCGTCGGCCGCAGCATCGCAGTCGACGGCAGCGACAGCTTCCTGGTCCGGTGGCTCCCCTTCCTCAATCGCCCGACGGTCGACCTCTTC
>DATHYU010000486.1:0-2581 GCA_035458965.1 Acidimicrobiia bacterium
GAGGAGCGGACGATCTCGGGTGACCGGGTCACCGAGGTCATGGGCACGCCGCCGGGCCTCATGGGCATCCACGAGCCGGCGGGCTTCGGGAAGTTCGACCCGGAGAAGGCCCCCCTCGATGCCTCGATGCTTCCGCCCCCCTCGGCCAACGGCGGCGGCGACACCTCCGAGCCCGAGACCGAGGCGATCCTCGAGACCGCCGACGAGGTCATCGAGGACTGACGCCGCCCTTCGGGGGCCGGCCGACGGCCAGGTCATCGGGGCCCGGGTCTCGGGCCCGCTCCAGACCGCAAGCATCTGTCCGCCGGGGAGCTCACCAGCCCGGTTCGCCGAGGAGGCCCTCGGAGCAGTCCCGGCTCAGCAGACGCCGGCCGTCGCCGCCGACCTCGAGGACCTGCAGGTTCTCGCCGTCCTCGATCACGACGTGGGCGCCGTCACCGACGGGCCACAGACCGATGGGGACGGCCGAGAGCCCGAAGGGTGCGGTCGTCACGGTGCCGTCCGTCACGTCGACGATGGTGAGCTCCTCGATCGAGGGGGGAATGACGCCGGCGATGTGGGTCGCGTCGTGCCAGCCGATGGCGATCAAGCCCTCGGGGAAGTCGCCGAGCACGGCCTCGGGGGACCCGTCGATCTCGCGCAGGATGATGTAGCGGAGCTGCGTCAGGTCGTTCTCCAGCGTCAGGGCGATCAGGGTCATGGAGCCGGTCGGGCTGCGGAAGCCGAACGACGGCGTGGTGCGAAGGTCGCCGTCGTCGGGCATGCCCCAGGCCCACCGGCGGGTGCCGGTCACCGGGTCGATCGCCGTGATGGCGTGCGTGCGAGGACCCTCCTCGTCCCCCTGGGATATTCCCACCAGGAGCACGTCGTTCAAGGTCGTGAAGAGGCCCTCCATCTGCCAGGGCCCGAGATCGACGGTCTGGCTGGTGTCCTCGATCACGGACGTGATCCGGGCACCGCCCTGGTCGAGGTCGATCGACAGGGAGTAGACCTCGCCCCCGAGGGAGATCCAGAGCGTCGGCGGGGCCTCCACGCCGAGCGATCGCCACGTCGTCGACACCGGGTCGAAGAGCCACAGCCGTTCGTCCATCTGCATCACGCGGACGAGGTCGCCGTCGAGGTCGCCGGTGGCGATCAGGCCGAGGGGGGTCGTCTCCTCGACGGTCGCCACGAGCACCCCGAGCTGTGCCCTGCCCTCCGCGTCGGGGTTCTCCCGCAGGGTCAGCGCCCGAGCCTCGCCGGAGGCGAGGACGACGTCGACGGTCTGGCCGATTCGGCGGGCGCCCACGGCTCGCACGAGATCCGCCGCCGAGGAGATGGCGTCCCCGTCGAACTCGACGATCACGTCGCCGGGGACGAATGCCTCTTCCCCCGAGCTGTCCGGGACGGTGCCGGTGACCTCGGCTCCACGGCCGTCGCCGACCGTGAGGCGGCACGAGGACTCGGCGGGCGCGGTCACCGCCGTGGTGGGCAGCGTGGCGGGGAGCTCGACCGGGGCCGTCGATCGGTCGGAACGGGTTGCGCATGCGCCGGTGACGAGTGCGGCGGCGAGGACGGTGATGACGAGTCGGCGATGCACCCGGGGGAGGATATCGGGGGCCGGGATGAAGGCCGCGACCCCCTCCGGGCGGGCCGAAACCGTCTGTCAGGCGTCGACGGGGGTGACCCCGAGCTCCGCCAGCAGGGTGCGCACCCGCTGCTCGATGTCGTCGCGGACGGCGCGAACGGTGTCCATGTCGGCCCCGTGGGGATCGGTGACCGCCCAGTCCTCGTAGCGCGTGCCCGGGAAGACGGGGCACGTGTCTCCACACCCCATGGTGATCACGACGTCGGCGGACCTGACGATGTCGTCGGTCCAGCGCCGGGGGCGTTCGGCCGCGATGTCGATGCCGATCTCGGCCATGGCATCGACGGCCACGGGGTTGATCGACCCGGCGGGCTCGGAGCCGCCGGAGAAGACGTCGATGGCGCCCCCGGACAGATGGTGGGCGAACCCGCGGGCCATCTGGGACCGGCCTGCGTTGTGGACGCACAGGAAGAGGACGTTCGGGCGATCGGTCACGGGGTTCCTTTCGTGATGGAGGGGACCACGGCGTCGATGCGAGCGACGATCTCGTCGAACGCTTCGTCGAAGGCCGCGTCCGTCCCCGTCTCGGTCGGGTCGGCCACCGACCAGTGCAGGTGGCGGATCCCATCGAAGGGCCAGGAGCCCTCGCGCGCCCGATCACAGACCGACACCACGAGGTCCGGACGCTGCTCCAGGGCCTCGTAGCCGAGGGGGCGGCCGGCGAGCCGGATCCCGTGGCGTGCGGCGACGGCCACCGCACCTGGGTGCACCCGGGGCGCCGGGTCGGTGCCGGCCGACGCCGCCGGGATCTCGGACCGGGCGTTCCAGAGCGCTGCCGCGATCTGGGACCTCGCCGAGTTGTGCGTGCACACGAACACGAGGGACGAAGCCGTCAACTTCGGGATCACGGCCAGGTCGAGCGCGTGGGGCTCCAGCCGGAGGTAGACGCGCCGGCCATCGCCGCGCGATGGCGTCCGTCTGATCAGCCCCGCCCCGCTCAGGACCGTCAGGTGA
>DATHYU010000487.1:0-2856 GCA_035458965.1 Acidimicrobiia bacterium
GCCTTCCGCGCGAGATCGCCGATGACGTCGGAGGCGGTGGCCGTGTCGGGCCAGAGCGACGGGCGCAGATTCACGTCGAAGCTGACCCGGGCCCGGACCGGGGTCCGGCGCTCGACGACGGCGTCGACGAGCTCCCGCGCCGAGGCGGAGAGGGCCGGGGTGATCCCGGTCACGTGGATCCAGCGGGTGGGCCGGAGACGGCCGAGGTCCTCAGGGGAGAGCTCCCGCGCCGCACTCTGGCTCCGGTAGTACCCGACGATCGGCGTGCCTGCCGTGATGTGCTTGGTCATGACACCGGTCGGGTGCGAGGCGTCTCGGACGACGTCGACCTCGACCCCCGCGGCGGCGATGCGGTCTTCGAGGAGACGGCCCAGCGGGTCGTCCCCGAGTCGCGAGATCCAGCGGGTCCGGCACCCGAGCCGGGCCATGTTCATGGCGACGTTCGACTCGGCGCCGGCCGGTGCGGCGAGGAACCGGTCCGGATCTCCGTGTGACACGAAGAGCGCCATCGTCTCGCCGACGGTGATCGCGTCGTATCGGTCTGGTGCGGCCATATCCATGGCCCTAGAGATAGCAGGCGACGATTCGCCCGGGGCTAGGGTCACCGCGTGCCCGGGGCGGACAGGTCCGGGGAGACCGTCGGGTGGCCAGTCACGACGAGGGAGTCCATGAGGATCGCAGTCACCGGAGCCGCCGGGAGGGTCGGGCAGGCCGTGGTCGAGCTCGCACTCGACCTGGGCCATGACGTCGTGCCCCTCGACCGGACGGTTGCGCCCGATTCGGCGACGCAGCCGGTCGACACGACCGACTATGCCGCCGTGGAGGCGGCCGTGGCCGGGTGTGACGCCCTGGTGCATCTCGCCGCCATCGCCGGTCCGGGTCTCCTGCCCGACCATGTCGTCCACGCGAACAACGTGGTGTCGAGCTACAACGTCCTCCACGCGGCTGCGTCCGTCGGCATCACCCGCGTGTGCCAGGCATCGAGTGTCAACGCGATCGGCGGCCGGTTCAGCCGGTGGCCCCGGTACGACTACTTCCCGCTCGACGAGTCGCACCCGACCTACGCCGAGGACCCGTACAGCCTCTCCAAGTGGATCTGCGAACAGCAGGCCGACGCCATCGTCCGACGTCACGAGGACATGCAGATCGCCAGCCTCCGGCTTCACGGCGTCGTGGCAGACCGGGCCGACACCGCCGGGTGGCCGGCCATCCCCGGCAAGATCGTCGAGCGCCACCTCTGGGGCTACGTGCGGCGGGATGCGACGGCCCGCGCCGTTTTCGCCGCCCTCACCGTGCCGTTCGCCGGCCACGAGGTCTTCTACATCGTCGCCCCGGACACGATGGTCGCCGCCCCGTCGCTCGAGCTCGCCGCCGAGCACTTCCCCGATGTCCCCATCCGCGGCGACCTCGACGGCAATCGCGGGTTCTTCGACTGCGGCAAGGCCGAGACGATCCTCGGATGGCACCATGATTCCGACTGAGAAGGCCGAGGTTCGGCCGGCAGGGGAGCGCACGTCATGACGACGATCACCGGTGTCCGTTCGATCCTCACCGCACCCGACGGGATCGCCCTCGTGGTCGTCAAGGTCGAAACCGATCAGGACGGCCTCTTCGGGCTCGGCTGCGCGACGTTCACGCAGCGGCCGACCCTGGTCGCGCAGGCGGTCGACGAGTATCTGGCCCCGCTGCTCGAAGGCCGCGACCCGGCCAACGTCGAGGATCTTTGGCACCTGATGTACGTCAACGCGTACTGGCGGAACGGCCCGGTCCTCAACAACGCCATCAGCGGCGTCGACATGGCGCTGTGGGACATCAAGGGCAAGACGGCCGGCATGCCCGTGTACGACCTCCTCGGCGGGAAGTGCCGCGAGGCGGCGATGGTCTACCGCCATGCCGACGGGCGCGACCCCGGCGAGGTGCTCGAGAACGTGGAGCGCTTCCGCGAGGAGGGGCACCTGGCGGTCCGGTGTCAGATGGGCGGCTACGGCGGACGGGAGTCGGGGAGCGATCGGGCGCGGGATCGGCTTCGGGCCGGCCGCCCCGGTGCCTATTACGACCCGGACCGGTACGCCCGATCGGTGGTCGACCTCTTCGAGCACGTCCGGGCGGGCGTCGGCGACGACCTGTTCCTGCTCCACGACATCCACGAGCGGCTGGCCCCGATCGACGCCATCCGCCTCGCCAAGGACCTCGAGCCGTTCCGGCTCTTCTTCCTCGAAGATCCGCTGCCGCCCGATGGGCTCGGCTGGTTCCGACGACTGCGCGAGCACACCACCACGCCCATCGCCATGGGCGAGTTGCACAACCATCCCCTCGAGTGGCGGGACCTGGTCACCGAGCAGCTCATCGACTTCATCCGTTCGCATCTCTCCCAGCTCGGCGGCATCACTCCGGCCCGGAAGCTGGCCGCCCTGTGCGAGGCCTTCGGCGTCCGCACCGCCTGGCACGGTCCCGGCGACGTGTCTCCCGTCGGTCATGCGGCGAATCTCCACCTGGATCTCGCCTGTCACAACTTCGGGATCCAGGAGGTCGTCAGCTTCGGGGAGCCCCTGTACGAGGTGTTCCCGGGCACGCCCGAGCTGCGGGACGGCTACCTCTGGCCGAACGATCGCCCGGGGCTCGGCATCGACATCGACGAGGCCCGCGCCGCCGAGTATCCCGTCGGCGTGCGCACCGTCGAGTGGACGCAGAGCCGGTGGCCGGACGGCACGCTGTGGACCCCATGAGCGGGGTGATCGGCCGCATCGTCGAGATCGGGGTCGTCCCCGTGGTGGTCGTCGACCGCGTCGAGGACGTGCGGGGCCTCGGCGACGCGCTGGTGGAGGGGGGGCTGCCGTGCGCCGAGATCACCTTCCG
>DATHYU010000488.1:0-4054 GCA_035458965.1 Acidimicrobiia bacterium
GAGCATCTGGCTCGGGAGCGCGTGGGGGTCCACTTCGGCGAAGATCGTCTCATCCGAGATCCCGTCTGCGGCGAGCCCCTCGGCGACCACCTCGGCGACCCCGCGGGCCAGCGAGGACTTGCCGGTGCCCGGTGGGCCGTAGAGCAGCGCGATCCCGTGCACCGGGAGACCGACCCGAGACATGCCGGCGCGATGCCGAAGCGAGAAGGAGACATAGGCCTCGAGGCGGTCCTTGGTGGCTGCCGGGACGTAGATGCGATCCCACCATTGCCGCCATCGAGGGTCGGGGAGGACCAGCCACCGGAGAAACCCGTAGCGATCCTCGCGCCATGTCTCCTGCGGCTCGTCCTCAGGCATCGGGCCGGCCGGCCTCCGGGTCGGGCCATTCGACGTTGGTCAGGTCGGGGGCATCCAACTTGGGAAGCTCCTCGAACAGGGTCATGGGTGCGAGCAGGGCACTCATCGCCATGTAGAGCGTGTCGAAGTTGTGAACACGGATGAGCGAGGCGATGTCGGTATCGGAGGCGTTGAAGTGCTGGTGCCAGGCCCAATGGTCGACGACCACGAGGTCGCCCGGGCCCCAGTCGTAGCGGACCTCGTCGACGACGCTGTATCCGGTGCCCGTGACCCCGTACAGCCAGGCCTCCCCGCCATGCCGGTGCCGGGACTGGAACAGGCCGGGGGCCAGTTGGTGCATGACGGCCGTGAGGCCCTGGGTGCGATTGCCGAGCGACTTGTCGACGAGGAACCCGCTCCGGGCCCCGCGGGGACTGACCCGGAAATTGACGTCGTCGTAGGCGGTCAACACACGTGATTCGCCGAACTCCCGGCCGACCTCGTTCAGGCGCCGCAAACGATTCGAGTACGGGTCCGAGCCGAGGCCACCTTCGGAGGTCAGCGGACGGGGCGGCAGCTGGTCGGCCGGTGTGTCGCCGCCGTCCTCCAGGACCGCCAGGCCGAGCAGCTCGACCATCGGCTGGACGCTGAACGAGATGAACTTGGCCTTCTTCGAGCCCTCGTTGCCATGGCGATGCCAGGCCCATCCGGGCAGGTAGATGGTGTCCCACGGGCGCCAGTCGTGCCGGCGTCCGTCGACCTCGGTCCAACCGCTTCCCTCGACGACGAAGAGCATCGCATCCCACGAATGGCGATGGATGGTCGACACGACACCCGGGTCGATCTCGTGGGTGTTGGCGTCGAGGTTGAGGCTGGGCTCGCCGCCGTCCGCGCTGACCATCACGCCGCGGCGCATGCGGCGCGGCGTGTCGTGCATCGTGACCTCGTCGCCGCGGATGATGAAGCGCTGGTTGCCCTTCCAGTAGTCGAGGACGTCACCCCTCCGCTTCTTCTGGACCTCGTAGTGCGATGTGGTCGTTCTCGTCTCGCTCACGGTCACCTCGTTCTCGGCGGCGGACTCACTCTACAGATTGGATCCAATCAGGTCACATGCGGTCGGAGAGGCCCTGGAGATGCCGACGCCGCGGCGCTCGACCGGCACCGGCCACACCCGGGCACGGTGGGGAGGTCGGGGCTCTCTCAGGAGGTTGCGGTGCTCGACCGGTCGACGAACACCAGCGACTTGAGCACGACCGGGACGGTGTTGCTGTCCGGACGGAGCCGCCCGAAGTCCACGAAGTGGATGTCGTGCAGCGAGATCCCGTCCAGGACGACCACGTCGCGCGTCACCTCGAGCTCGTCGGAGATCAGCCGTCCGACCAGCATGGCGATGTCCTGGTCGAGGATCAGCCCGAGCGGCACACCGCCCGTGGCCAGGCCTCCCTCTCCCAGGCCGCGCGCCAGCTCTGCGAGGTAGGCGTACTCGCGGCCGGAACCGCATCGGACGTCCCATACGACCCCGCCATGCGCGCTGCTGAGCGATTCGTCGGCGGCCACGTCCTTCATCGCCTGCGCGATGTCCTCGGCCCGGTCGAGCGATGCGATGTCGAGCGAGCGGATCTCGCGGTTGCGCATCGGCAGGGCGTCCTCCGAGCCGACGAAGATGGTGTCACCGCTCATCTCCACGGTCTGCTGGGCGATGCCGGTCACCGTGGCCCGGATGGGCGATGCCTCTGGCACGTGCCACCGCCATGGCCAGTCGCCCCCTTCGCACCTCTCCCGCACCGCATCGGCGATCCAGATGGCGAGGTCCCCGAACTCGCGTTCCTCGCGGCGGTAGATGTACTCGCCCACCCCGGACGAGAACACCACGGAGACGATGTCGTCGGGGAGGGGTGGCAGCGGAATGATGGTCAGGCGGCGGGTGGCCTCGTCGGTGTCGTCGGCGGCGACGAACTCGGCGAGTCGGTCGACCAGCCAGCGGGCGACCGCTTCGCGTTCGGCCGCCGAGATCTCGTCGCCGAGTTCCGATCCCACGCCGAGCGCCCTGGAGGCGAGATCCCCCGGCGCCTCGATGCGGTTGATCCGGCTCTGATCGTCGACGACGATGTCCCGGGCCCCGACCCGGAAGACCCCCCGGCTCTCGATCTCGCCGTCACGGCTCACGCTGATCTTCGTGGTCCCGCCTCCGATGTCGATGTTGAGGACGGCTCCCTCGGTCTCCGACAGGGCCACCGCCCCCGACCCGTGGGCGGCCATGTCCACCTCGAACAGGTCGCCGGCCGCCGCGCAGACGAAATCGCCCGCGAGCCGTGACACCCGGTCGGTGATCTGGCGGGCGTTCTGACGCCGCGCCGCCTCGCCGGTCAGCATGACCACGCCGGTGTCCACGTGCTCCTCGTCGTAGCCGTCTCCGGCGATCCACTCCGACAGGATCTCCATGAGTCGGTCGGCATCGATCAGCGTCCGGTCCACATAGGGCGTGAAGGCGATCGGCGACTCGTACTCGAGCTGCCGGTCGACGATCACGTACCGGCTCGAATGGGAGCGGCCGAGCCGCTTCATCGTGATCCGGGACGTGACGAGCTGAGTGGTGGCCGATCCGATGTCGATCCCGGCGGATCTCAGGACGATCGTGTCGGGATCGTGGGTCTGGGGTGGTTCCGTCACGGGTCGAACGCGTCAGGCCGGGACGACGACGCCGTTCTTGGCGCACTCCGCGATGTAGAGCTTTCGAAGCTCGGCATCGCTGGCGTCGGCCTCGAGCTGCTCGACGCCTCCGCCCTTCCCGCCACTCGCCAGCGCGAACGACGCATGCAGGGCCACGAACTTGCAGGGCTCGGTGCCGGTGTTGTAGTGCTGGTGCCAGTAGCCGGCCGGCGGCGAGATCACGCTTCCCTCCGCCCAGTCGTACCGGGTCGGCTCCTCGCCGTCCTTCCACATCATCGTGTAGCCGGTCGAGTCGAGCATGACGATGTGGGCGCCGGGGCCGTGCCGGTGGGCCTTCTTGTAGGTGCCCACCGGGAAGCGCGAGACATGGGCGAACATCGTGGCTCCGGCGATGTGGATGTACATGTTCTTGTTGCCCTTGCCGCGAGCCTCACGGGGCACCAGCTGCACCTTGCGAATGTCCGAGATGAAGTTGGTGTCGAGGATGCCGCCGTAGTACTCGGTCAGGTACTCGGGCTCCTTGTCGAAGAACTCCGGGTTGCGGGCGTCGAACCGCTCGGGGAAGACGAAGTCGTTGTCGAAGATGAAGTCGTGGTTCCTGAAGACCTCGATGATGGGAGGGGCGCTGGTCAGGGCCACGTACCGGACCCGGTCCTTGCCGCTGCCGTTGAGGTGGCGGTGGGAGGCGTTGATGGGCACGCTGAAGACCGATCCCCGCTGCCACTCGAACGACCGCTTGTGGCCCTCCTCGTACCAGAGCTCCGTGGAGCCCCGCCCCTCGAGGATCACGATCAGCTCCTCGTAGAGCTGACGCCGGGGCTTGGTGGCCCCCGCCGGGGAGATCTCCAGGACGTAGCCGTCCGCGACCCGCTGGTCGGAGAAGCTGAGGAGCGCCCCCTTGGCGCCTCGCTGCTCCCAGTCGGCCACCTCGACCTCGCGGGCGTCATCGACGAAGGAGCCGCTCAGCACGGGGATCCCCTGCTCCTTCACCCAGCTGTCGTAGGCACTGAACTTGTCCCACATGTACTGGGTGTAGGAGTGGACGTCG
>DATHYU010000489.1:0-2420 GCA_035458965.1 Acidimicrobiia bacterium
TCGCCGCCGTCGCCCGTCCCGGGGCCCCGGGGTCGGCTGTCACCCGGGGAGCGCGACCCACGACCCGAGCCCAACGGGGCGCGCTCATGCGGCGATGCTGCCGACGGGTCCCGGCGTCGGTGTCAGGCGCCGGTCGACCAGGTGCGGCCGCCGTCGAGCAGCCGCCGGGCGGCGTCGGGCCCCCACGATCCCGCGTCGTACCGCTCGGGCCGGACGCCGGGGTCGAGGATCGGTTCGTAGTGCCGCCACGACGCCTCGGCCCAGTCCGAGCGGACGAAGTGGGTCTGGTCGCCGCGAACGACGTCCCGTAGCAGGGTGGCGTAGGCCTCCGGCACGGAGCCGAACTCCTCGGCGTACCGGAATCGCAGCGGCACGGTGCGAATGTTCGAGGCCCCGGGCTCCTTGACCTCGATGTCGAGCCGGAACCCCTCGTCGGGCTGCAGGCGCAGGTACAGGACGTCGGCGTGCGACGGGCACTCGTCGGCCTCGCCGTGGAAGAAGCAGATCGGGGGCTCCTTGAAGGTCACGGCGACCTCGGTGACCCGCTCGGCCATCGCCTTCCCCGTGCGGAGGTAGAAGGGGACCCCGTGCCAACGCCAGTTGTCGATGTAGGTCTCGATGGCCACATAGGTGGCGATCTGCGACGCCGGATCGACCCGGTCCAGGTCCCGGTATCCGGGAACCTCGTGCCCGTCGACGACGCCGGGACCGTACTGGCCGAAGACGACCCGGTCGGGATCGAGGCGGCGCAGGGACTCGAGGACCTTGATCTTCTCCGCGCGCACGGCGTCGGCGTGCATCGACGTGGGCGCCTCCATGGCGATGAGCGAGAGCACCTGGGTGAGGTGGTTCTGGATCATGTCGCGGACCACGCCGGAGGCCTCGTAGTACGCGCCGCGCGTCCCCACGTCGACGGACTCGGCCACCGTGATCTCGACCCGATCGATGCGATCCCGGTTCCATGCGCCCTCGAACAGCGGGTTCGTGAAGCGGAACACGAGCAGGTTCTGCACGGTGTCCTTGCCCAGGTAGTGGTCGATCCGAAACACCTGGGACTCGTCGAATCCCGTGTGGATCGCCTCGTTGAGCTCGCGCGCCGAGGCGAGATCGTGGCCGAAGGGCTTCTCCACGACGAGGCGGGTCCAGCCGGGGCCGTCGTCGAGGCCGGCGTCGATGAGGCGCCCGATCGCGACGGGGAAGACCGACGGCGGCAGCGCGAGGTAGAAGGCACGGTTCCCCGGGAGGTCGTGACGCGACTCGACGGCGCGGATCCGCTCGGCGAGGGCGCCGTAGTCCTCGTCGCGGCCCACCCGGTGATAGAAGACGTGCTCCTCGCACCACGCGCGGGCGTCGGGGATCCCGGCGTCGGTGAGCGCCTCCCGGGCGGCGGCGCGGAACTGCTCGTCGTCCCACTCCGATGTCGCGACCCCGATCACCTCGGCGTGGACGGCGTCGTCGGACATCATCCGGTAGATGGCGGGGAACAGCTTGCGGCGTGTGAGATCGCCCGTTGCGCCGAAGATCACGAAGAGATGGGGCTCGAGGCGGGTCATGGGCACTCTCAGCGGCTCGCCGGCACGTTACCGCGGCGCAGTGCTCAGGACGGGAGCGGCGGCAGGTCGGCGCCGAAGAGCCAGGCGTCGAAGAGGCCGCCGAGATCGCGGCCGGCGAGGTCCTCGGCGAGAGCGACGAAGTCGTCGGTCGACGCGTTCGATCCGGCGAACCGGTCGGCGTAGGTGCGCACGATCCGGAAGAACGCCTCGTCTCCGACCTCGACTCGCAGCGCGTGGAGCGTCAGGGCCCCGCGGAGGTACACGCTGGTGTCGAACAGGTCCCGGGGCCCGGGGTCACCGGGTGGGACGGGATCGCGGCGCGCCATGTCCCGGTGGGCGTCCCGGATCGACGCCGCCGCCGCCCCCGGGCCGACCGCCGACTCCAGCCAGAGCCACTCGGCGTAGGTGGCGAACCCTTCGTTGAGCCAGATGTCCCGCCACGAGGCGGGCGTAACGCTGTCGCCGAACCACTGGTGGGCGATCTCGTGAACGACGATCGCGTCGTACATCGCGGAGCGGCCGACGAGGCTCAGGGTCGGGTTCTCCATCGCGCCGGGGAACCCCGGAACGACGACGTGCCCGTACTCGGCGAAGGGAAACGGTCCGAAGACGTCGTCGAGCACATCGATCATGTCCGCCGTCTTGGCGAACGCCGAGGGCGGCTCGTCCACCAGGTCGGCGGGGAGGTAGTCGCGCAGCGCCACGCCGTGGATCGTGCCGTGATCGATGCGCTCGAACGCCCCGATCACCACGGTCGCCAGGTACGTGCTCGTGGCGTGGTCGAGGCGATATCGGTAGGTGGTCCTCCCGTCGCCGGAGCTCACCGGGCCGGCCCTGCCCGGGGCGACCGCCATGGCGTCGCCGGGG
>DATHYU010000490.1:0-2593 GCA_035458965.1 Acidimicrobiia bacterium
ATCGTGGTCGGCGGCCGCGGCTCGCACCGCACGCCGATCCTCGCGGGCCGATACGCCGACGAGTACAACGTGTACCCCGCCGAGCCCGACGAGATGCGGGCTCGCATCGAGCTGGCGCGCGGCGCCGCCGCCGAAGCGGGCCGGGACCCCGATGCGCTGCTGATCAGCAGCGCCGGTGCGGTTCTCGCCGGCCACGATCAGGCGGACTACGAGGAGCGGCTCGCCGCGGCCGCGACCGAGAGCGGGATCACGGTCGAGGAGCTCGAGGAGCACTTCGCCCTCCGCAACACCCCTCGCGGCCCGGCGGATGCGGTCGTGGACCAGCTCGCGTCGATGGCCGGGCTCGGGGTCGGCCGGTTCTACCTCCAGGCCGGCGGCCTCGACGATCTCGAGGCGATCGACGAGACGCTCACCATGATCGGCGGGTGATCGCTCCACGAGGCGCGACGGCGTACGATCGTGGTCGTGGACCGCACCATCGACACGCTGCGTGATGTCATCCTCGACCTCGAGCACCGGTTCTGGGAGGCGAGCACCGACGCCGCGTTCTACCGGGAGCACGTTCTCCCCGATGGCGTGTTCGTGTTCCCCGGAGGCCACGGGGTCGTCCGGGCCGAGCAGGTCATCGAGATGGTCGCGGCCAACTCGACGCCCTGGGCGCAGTATCGGCTCGATGGCGTCGTCCTCGTCGAAGGCATCGACGCCGTGACGATCACGTATCGGGCCCATGCCCGCAAGGCCGGTTCCGACACCGAGTTCCGGGCGTACGTGTCGTCGATGTACATGCAGTTCGGCGGCGACTGGAAGCTCGCCCTCCACCAGCAGACGCTCGTCTGACGCTCGGTGCTCCGGTCACAGCTGCTGCAGCGCGTTCGCGAGTCCGGTCCGATCCCGTTCGAGGAGTTCATGCGCGTCGCGCTGTACGACCCCGAGGGCGGGTACTTCGCCACGGGACCGCTCCGTTCGACCAGGGAGGGCGACTTCCTGACGAGCCCCGAGGTCAGCCGGCTCTTCGGTGAGACGATCGCCCGCTTCGTCGCCTCCGAAGGGGAGCGCATCGAAGCGGATCCCGTCGATGTGATCGAGGTCGGCGCCGGCACGGGCTCGTTGCTGCGCCCCTTGCTCGAAGGCCTCGACCGGCCGGCCCGGGTCGTGGCGGTGGAGGCTTCGGCGGCCGCTCGAACATCGCTCGCGGAACGGGTTCCCGAGGCGACGATCGTGACGTCCTTGGACGAGGTCGGGCCGGTGCGGGGCGTCATCGTCGCGAACGAGCTCATCGACAACCTTCCGGTGGCCCTCGCCGTGCGTCGCGGACACGAGTGGGCGGAACGCTGGGTCGGCGCCGAGGGGGGCGAGTTGGTGTACGTCGACGTCCCGGTTCGGCCGGAGGTGGCGGAGTGGTGCGATGCCCATGCCGGGCCGGTCCCCGAGGGCGGTCGGGTCGAGGTCCAGCTGGCGGCGGGGGAGTGGCTCCGGTCGGCGGCCCGGATCCTCGAGGGGGGCTCCATCCTCCTCGTCGACTACGGGGACACCGGGGAAGGGCTCGAGCGTCGACGTGCCGAAGGCACACTCCGGACCTACCGGGGCCACCATCTCGGTCCCGACCCCCTGCTCGAGCCGGGGGCCACCGACATCACGGTCGATGTCGATGTGGGAGCGCTCGTCGCGGTGGCCCGGTCGTGCGACCTCGATGTGGAGCTCACGACCCAGGCCGAGTTCCTGGAGGCGTGGGGCCTGGGGGAGCGGCTCAGGGCGCTGCGACAGGAGGAGCTGGAACTGGCCCGTGGATCGGACGCGATGGCCCGCCTCGAGGTGAGGAGCGCCTGGTCCGAAGGCCAGACGCTCCTGCACCCCCGAGGGTTGGGTGACTTCAGGGCATTGACGGTCCGGAGGCCGAATCGCACCGGCGAGGGATCCGACAAGGTCGGTCACCCCCTACCATCGGGCGCATGAACAATCTCAAGACCGTCGGCCTCATGGCCTTCCTGGGCGCCGTCTTCGTGCTCGTCGGGCAGGCGCTCGGCGGCACGGGCGGGGCGATCACGGCGCTCGTGTTCGTCGGCGTCCTCAACTTCGGCATGTACTTCTTCTCGGACAAGCTGGCGCTCGCCTCCACGGGGGCGAAGCCGGTCGAGGAGCACGAGCTCCCGCAGGTGTACGCCATCGTCAGATCGCTGACGCAGCGCGAGGACATGCCGATGCCGAAGATCTACCTCATCGACGCCCCGCAGCCGAATGCGTTCGCGACCGGCCGCAACCCGAACCACGCCGCCGTCGCGGTGACGACGGGCATCCTCCAGCTCATGGACGACTCCGAGCTCGAGGGCGTGCTCGCCCACGAGATCTCCCACGTGCGGAACCGTGACGTCCTCATCGGGACGATCGCCGCAACGGTGGCGGCCGCCCTGTCGTTCCTGGCCCGGATGGCGATGTTCCGCTCGATCTTCGGCGGCCGCGACCGCAACGACAACAATCCCATCGCCGGGATCATCGCCCTGGTGTCGATCATCGTCGCCCCGATCGCCGCCATGCTGATCCGCTTCGCGATCAGCCGGTCGCGCGAGTACGAGGCCGACCGCAGTGGCGCGGAGAT
>DATHYU010000491.1:0-3812 GCA_035458965.1 Acidimicrobiia bacterium
CCGGCTCCGGCGAAGGCTCGCAAGCGATGACGCTCGATGCCGGGCTCGCCGCCGTCGTGGCGCTGGCGGCGACGACCGTCCTGACCCCGCTGTTCATGCGAGTTGCCCTTCGGCTGAGGGTCATCGACGCACCCGGGGGCCGGAAGATCCACGCCCTGCCGACACCGCTGCTGGGCGGAGCGGCGATCACCATCGGGATTTCGTCTGGGGTCGCCGTGTTCGCGGTGACCTCCGGATCGCTGTCGCAGGACGTGGCATGGGTCGCCGTCGGCATCGTGCTGGCGGCCGGCCTCGGCCTCATCGATGATCTCAGGCCCCTCAGCGCCCTTCCCAAGTTCACCGGCCAGGCCACCATCGCGCTCCTCGTCGTGCGACTCGCCGACCTCACGATCATCCATCTTCCCAATCCGGCCGGAGCGGACATTGCGATCTCCGGCGCTGCCGGAACGACCCTCGCCGTCATCTGGATCGTGGCCATCATGAACGCGTTCAACATGGTCGACGGCCTCGACGGGCTTGCGGCAGGCGTCGGTGCAGTCTCGGGCGGCGCCATCACGGCGCTCGCCCTCTGGGCCCAGGCTCCGATCGCGATCGCCCTGGGGACCACGGTGACGGGTTCGCTGATCGCCTTTCTCCGATGGAACTATCACCCGGCGCGCGTCTTCATGGGCGATCTCGGCAGCATGGCGATCGGGTTCGCGCTGGCAACGGCAGGCCTGGGACTGGCCCAGGGCCCGGCACCGATCTCGCTCGTGACCGTCGTCCTCCTCCTCGGGCTCCCGGTCCTGGATCTGTGTGTCTCGGTCACGCGACGCATCATCGCCGGCAGGAACCCCCTGAAGGCCGACCGCGACCACCTCCATCACATCCTCATGGACCGAGGCGTGGGCCAGAGCCGGACGGTCCTCGATCTCTACCTGCTGGCCACGGCGATGGCCGGACTCGGATTCCTCGTCGGCCGGTTCGGCGAATACCCGGTGTTCGGAGCCGTCCGCGCCGGAGCCTTCTTCCTCATACCCGCCGGCGTCGTCATCGTGCTCGGAGCGCGACAGCGCCAGATCCGACTCGCCGCCGTACCGGACATCAGCCCTCGGAAGGCCGCCTGAGGGGGCCATCCACCCCGCCGCCCTCGGGCAGACGGAGAGGACCCCGAGAGCGACGACCTGGCAGCGGTAGCCTCCCTGCACCAACCACGGAGATGGCCCGGTGCCCATAGCGTCTCTCGTCGCGGCGGCGAGACCGAACTTCATGAAGCTCGCACCGCTCCTGCGGGCGCTGGACGACACCACGATCGAATCGGTGGTGGTGCACACCGGTCAGCACTACGACGAGCCGATGTCGGGCGCATTCTTCGACGATCTGGGGATCCGGCCGCCCGACCTGGACCTCGGCATCGGGTCCGGGACCCATGCCGAGCAGACGGCAGGGGTGATGGTCGCCTTCGAGCAGCATCTGGTCGAACGGCGACCCGACGTCGTGGTCGTCTTCGGAGACGTGAACTCGACCCTCGCCTGCGCCCTGGCCGCCGCCAAGCTCGACATCCCCGTCGCCCACGTCGAGGCAGGCCTCCGATCCGGGGATTGGACGATGCCGGAGGAGATCAACCGGGTCCTCACGGACCGGCTCTCGACCTGGCTGTTCACCCCGAGCGCCGACGCCGACGAGAACCTGCTCGCCGAGGGGATACCCGCCGAGCGAACCCACCTCGTCGGCAACATCATGATCGACACGCTCCTCCGGTTCCTCCCGACCGCCCGCGACCGCTTCGGTGGCATCGGCGCTCGGCACGGCCTGGTTCCCGGCGCGTACGGCGTCCTGACACTCCATCGGCCGTCGAACGTCGACGATCCGCAGACGCTTCAGGCCCTGCTCACCGCCCTGGGGAACCTCGCGACCGACGTTCCCCTCCTCTGGCCGATGCACCCCCGGACCAGGGCGTCGGTGCTCGACCGAGGGATCTCGATCCCGCCCGGGATCCTCACCATCGACCCGCTCGGATACCTCGACTTCGTCGCCGTCGTGGACCGATCCCGCATCGTGCTGACGGACTCGGGCGGCCTCCAGGAGGAGACCTCGGTCCTCGGTGTCCCGTGCGTCACGATCAGGGACAACACGGAGCGGCCGGTCACGTGCGAGCTCGGGACGAACCGCCTCGCGGGAACCGATGGTGCGTCCGTGGTCGCCGCCGCCCGGGAAGCCCTGGCACGGTCGTGGGAGCCCGCCGAGATCCCCCTGTGGGACGGAAGGACCGGCGAGCGGATCGCCGAGCTCCTCGACACGGCCCTCGGTCCCGGGCGCTGATCCGGTCGTCGGTGACTGTGGCCTTCGAAGGCCACCCCGAGGGCCCGGCACGGGCAATTAGGGTTCCGGCGTGCGACATCGACGCCTCGTCCTCATGCCGGTCGGCGAACGAACCCTCCACGCCCAATGGCACTCGTGGCCCGAACGCACCTACGACGTCGTCGTGATCGCCTACGAGGACTTCTGCGAGCGACGGGCGCCGGTCCTCGAGGCGTCGGATCGCGTCTTCCACCGACGGGGCTCGAAGTGGTCGATCGTGGCGTCGGTCATCGACGAGCTTGGCGCCGACATCGACGCCTACGACACGATCTGGATCCCCGACGACGACATCTTCATCAGGGCCCCGGATGTCGATCGCCTCTTCGACCTCTTCGAACGCCATCGATTCGCCCTGGCACAGCCGGCTTTGAGCCCCCAGAGCCACGGCAGCTTTGCGGCGCTGGTGAGACGCAGGCGATACCTCTATCGAGAGACGAACTTCGTCGAGGTGATGGCACCGATCTTCAGTCGGGAGGCGCTCAGACGCGTGACCCCGACGATGACCCAGACAGACTCCGGCTGGGGCCTCGACTACCTGTGGTCCCAGCACATCCTGGCGAACGAGAAGGTGGGGGTCATCGACGCCGTCGCGATGACGCATGTCGCTCCCGTGTCCCACGATCGGCCGAGCCCCGACAGCACCTACGCCCGGTTGGATCTCTCGCCGTGGAAGGATCTCCACTCTCTGGAAGCGGAACACGGCTTCGAACGACGGGTCCGGACGCTCCGGAGGCGGCACGACTGGACCGGGCTCGCCCGGAGACTGGCGAACGGGCCTGCCCGAGTGATCCGTCGACTGGCCAGGGCGCGCCGATCGTGACCTGCGGGGCGAACCGGGCGGCGAGCGATGGCAGACGGCGCACATGACCACCGGCGCCGACGACACGAGCCGATCACGGCAGACGACACGGCTGCTGTCGAACAGCCTGGCCACCTACGGCCGCATGCTGATCACGGTTCCCTTGGGGCTGCTGGCGACGAGGTTCGTGCTCGGGGCGCTGGGGACCGACGACTACGGGATCTTCGTTGTCGTCGGAGCAGCCGTCGGGCTCGTGCTGGTCGTCGACCAGGCGCTGGTCGCCAGCTCGACCCGGCATCTCGCCTATGCGCTCGGCGAAGGCGACCCCGTCGACACGGCGCAGACGTTCAACGCGACCTTCCTCTTCTATGCCGGCTTCTCCGCAGCTGTCGCGATCGCCGCCATCCCGCTCGAGAACGCGCTGCTCTCGCTCATCAGCCTGCCGGCGGACCGTTTCGGAGCTGCGCAGTTCGTCTTCAGGATGTCGATCGCCGCGACCGCTCTCAGCTTCCTGACGGCCCCGTGGCGGGCCGCCATCGTCGCCCGGCAGGCGCTCGTCTTCAACGCCGTCGTCGGGATCCTGAACAGTTCGCTCCTCTTCGCCGCCGCGGCACTCGCAGGAAGCGTCGGGGAGGATCCTCTCCGCTCGTACTCGGTCCTGCTGTTCCTCGCG
>DATHYU010000492.1:0-5577 GCA_035458965.1 Acidimicrobiia bacterium
GTTCCACACGCTCGGCCAGTACACGCCGCCTGAGATCCCGGCCGCCTGACCGTGGCCGGCAACGGGACGCATGTAGGAGAGATCGAAGTGGACTCTCCCACGGACGAACGTGGGCTGAGGTCTCGATGTCGTTCGGTTCCACGCTGGATCGTGGGCGCTCTCGTCCTGGACCGAGGCGGCGGCTGCGTTCTGGATCGAGACGAAGGGTGCTTCCACTTCCTACACCGGAACCATCGGTGAGGTCACGCGAGTTCTCAGACCATCAGCAGGCCGTGCACGGTCGAAGATCGGTAGAAGTCCGGTCCATGTCTCCTGGCCCCGCCTCCCCCGGAACGCGTGAAAGCCCCCGTGGGGACAGGGGCTTTCACGCTGCACGCCCGGAGAGACTCGAACTCCCAACCTTCTGATCCGTAGTCAGACGCTCTATCCAATTGAGCTACGGGCGCACTATCGCCAAACGGTAGTCGCCCCCCTGGAGCACGGGAAGCCCGCTCGGCGCGGCACCGCCGCTCGACCTAGGCTCCATCGGTCGACCGAAGGGCCTCCCGTGACAGACACCGTTGCCTCGCTCGCCGCCCGTTTCTGGGACCTCCAGATGGAGACCTCGCCGACATGGGCGGCCCTCGTCGGCGATCACCGATTCGACGACCGCCTCGAGACCGCCGACGCCGGGACCGAGGCCGAGCACCTCGCCCGCTTCCGCGAGATACTCACCGCGACGAAGGCACTCCCCGAGGCCGAACTGACCGCCCAGGACCGCATCACGCGTGATGTCCTCGTCTTCGAGACACAGGCGCAGATCGACGACCTCGTGGCGGGGGCCATCGAGCACACCATCGATCCGATGCTCGGCATCCAACAAACTCTGGTCGGGAACATGCCCCTGCTGACCCCGCAGACCGCCGAGCACGCGGAGGCCTACGTCGCGAAGGCCGCCCAGGTCGGTCGCCTCATCGACGAGACCATCGGCCGTCACCGCGACGGGGCGGCCAAGGGACGCACCGCGGTCAGGGCCCTTGCAGCGAAGGTCGTCGATCAGCTCGACGCCTACCTCAACGGAACCGTGGAGTCGGACCCCTTCATGCGCATCGCGCCGCCGCCATCGTTCTCCGAGTCCGAGACCGAGGCATGGCGATCCCGGATGGCCGAGGTCGTGCGGTCGGTCGTGCGGCCCGCCGCAGCCCGCTACCGCGAGGCCGTCGTCGAACTGCTCCCGGGCGCCCGGCCCAACGACCAGGTCGGGATGATGCACATCCCCGGAGGGCCCGAGGCCTACGAGCGGGCCGTCTGGAAGTACACGTCGACCGACCTGACACCCGATGAGATCCACGAGATCGGGCTCACCGAGATCCGCTCGCTCGAGGAGGAGTACCGCGAACTGGGCTCGGAGGTCCTGGGGACCTCCGACGTCGGCGAGATCTACGAGCGGCTCCGGCACGACCCCGAGCTGCGCTTCGAGACGGCGGCGCAGGTCAAGGAGGCGGCCGAGCTCGCACTCGAGCGGGCCAACGCCGCCGTGCCCGACTGGTTCGGGGTCGTGCCGGCGACGCCCTGCATCGTCGAAGAGGTCCCGGAGATCGGCGCCGAGGACCAGACGATCGCCTATTACATGCCGCCTGCGCCCGACGGATCACGGCCCGGCATCCACTTCATCAACACGCACGCTCCGACGACGCGAACCCGGTTCGAATCGGAGGCACTCGCCTTCCACGAGAGCGTTCCCGGCCACCATCTCCAGCTGGCCCTGGCGCAGGAGATGACCGACCTCCCCGAGTTCCGCCGCCACGCCCAGGCGACGGCCTACATCGAAGGTTGGGGTCTCTACACAGAGCGTTTGGCGGACGAGATGGGCCTCTACTCGAGTCCGGTGGCGCGTCTGGGGATCCTTTCGTTCGACTCGTGGCGTGCGTGCCGGCTCGTGGTCGACACGGGGCTGCACACCAGGGGGTGGAGCCGCCAGCAGGCCGTCGACTTCATGGCCTCCAACTCCCCGCAGGCACCCAACAACATCGTCAACGAGGTCGACCGGTACATCGGGTACTACGGCCAGGCACTCGCCTACAAGATCGGCCAGCGGGAGATCCTGCGGTTGCGCGCCGAGGCCCGCGACGCCATGGGCGACCGCTTCGACATCAAGGGCTTCCACGATGTCGCGCTGACGGCAGGCCCGGTCCCCCTCGGAGTGCTCGCACGGCTCGTCGGAGACTGGATCTCGGCGTGAGCCCGAGACGCCGGGTCGGGGGCGTCCCGCCAGGGGCGTAGTCGACTCCAACCGCCTACGATCCTTGTTGCGAACCGTTTGCAACAAGGCTCCATGCACGCTCCCGACGGGTTCCTCAATGCCGGCACCGCCGTCGCCACCGGCGCGGTGAGCCTCGGCGCGGTCGGCGTGGCCCTGCGCCAGACCCGGGACGTGCTCCAGGACCGGCAGATCCCGCTCGCCGGTGTCGCCGCCGCCTTCATCTTCGCCGCCCAGATGGTCAACTTCCCCGTGGCCGCCGGGACCACCGGCCACCTGCTCGGAGGCGCGCTCGCCGCCGTGCTCCTCGGGCCGGCGATGGGCGCCGTCGTGGTGACGGTCGTCGTCGTGATCCAGGCACTCGCCTTCGCCGATGGAGGGCTCACGGCCCTCGGCTACAACATCCTGAACATGGCCGTGGTCACCGCGATCGGTGGCTGGGCGGTGTTCGTGCTCCTCCGCCGCGTGATGCCCAAGACGGTCAACGGGCTGAGCCTCGCGGCCGGCCTGGCCGCCGCCACGTCCGTGGTCATGTCCTCGATGGCGTTCTCCATCGAGTGGCTCTTCGGGGCCACGGCACCGGTGTCGTTCGCAAAGGTGTTCGGCGCCATGGTGACCGTCCATCTGCTGATCGGGATCGGAGAGGGGATCATCACCGCGCTCGCGGTGCGCAGCGTGCTCTCCGTCCGCCCGGACCTCGTGAAGGGCGCCGAGGGGATGGACCTGGAGCCTGCAGGCCGCAAACGCAGCCTGCGGGCCCTCACCATCGGCGGCCTCGCCGTCGCCTTCGTCATCGCAACGGTCGTCGCCCAATTCGCCGTCGACGACCCCGACGGGCTCGAACGGGTCGCCACCGACACGGGGTTCGCGGAGTCCGGACGGGACAGCACACTGAGCGACACGCTCTTCTCCGACTACGCCACGCAGGGCCTCGGGAACGAGGCGTTGAGCCTCGCCGTCGCCGGTGCCACCGGCACCCTGATCACCCTCGCCGTCGGCTGGGGCCTGTTCGCCATCGTGCGAGATCGGCGCCGACCGGCCCGATCGCCGGTCTAGCGACGCCATGGGAGCAGGACACGCCCACGCGCTCTACGTCCACGAGCACAGTCCCGTCCATCGGCTCCCGCCGCACGTCAAGATCGTGTCGGCCGTGGCGTTCGTTGTCGCCGTCGCCGTCACCCCCAGGGAGGCGCTATGGGCCTTCGGCATCGATGCCATCGCGCTCCTGACGGTCCGTGGCGTGGCCCGGATCCCGATGCGGTTCGTCCTCGCCCGGCTCGCGGTGATCCTGCCGTTCGTGGCGTTCGCGTTCGTCCTCCCCTTCGTCGGAGAGGGCGAGAAGACCGACGTGCTCGGCATCTCGGTCTCGGAGGAAGGCCTCTGGGCGATGTGGAACATCCTCGCCAAGGCGACGCTCGGCGCGGCGACATCGATCCTGCTCGCTGCCACGACGGAGGTCCCCCGGCTCCTCAAGGGCTTCGAGCGGCTGCGGGTGCCGCGCTTGCTGACCGCGATCGCGTCGTTCATGCTGCGCTACCTCGAGGTGATCACCGGCGAGCTCCGCCGGATGCGTGTCGCCATGGCAGCCCGCGGGTACAGCCCGCGATGGATCTGGCAGGCGAAGCCGATCGCGACCTCCGCGGGGGCCCTGTTCATCCGCTCGTACGAGCGGGGAGAACGGATCCACGCGGCGATGCTGGCCCGCGGGTTCACCGGGGTGATGCCCGACCTCTACGCCGACACGGCGACGCGCCGTCAGTGGCTCACCGCCACCGCGCTGCCCCTTCTCGGCGCAACCCTGGCCATCCTCGGGTGGGTCCTGCGATGAGCACGCCCGTGATCGCCGTCGACGGCTTGCAGTTCTCGTACCCGGACGGGACCAAGGCGCTCGGCGGCATAGATCTGCACATCCATGCCGGGGAGCGGGTGGCGGTGCTCGGACCGAACGGTGCCGGCAAGACCACGATGGCCCTTCACCTGAACGGGATCCACCGGTCGGGGACGGGATCGATCGCCGTCAGCGGTCTGCCGCTCGACGACGACACCCTCGGCGAGATCCGCCGCAGGATCGGGCTGGTGTTCCAGGACCCCGACGACCAGCTCTTCATGCCCACCGTCCGCGAGGACGTGGCCTTCGGGCCGGCGAACCTCGGGCTTCGCGGCGACGAGCTGGAGGACCGGGTCGCCACCGCGCTCGAGGCCGTCGGGATGTCGGCGCTCGCCGGTCGCGCCCCCCATCACCTGTCGGGTGGTGAGCGACGCCGCATCGCCATCGCCACCGTGCTCGCCATGGAGCCCGACCTCCTCGTGCTCGACGAGCCGACCTCGAACCTCGATCCGGGCAGCCGCCGCGAACTGATCGAGCTCCTCGGGACGCTCGACATCACGCAGCTCGTCATCACCCACGACATGCACTTCGCCCTCGAGGTGTGCACCCGGGCGCTCGTCATGAACGGAGGGCTCGTCGTCGCCGACGGGCCGATCCAGGACATCCTCGGCGACGAGGCGCTCCTGCGCACCAATCGGCTCGAGCCGCCCTACGGGTACTCGGGGAGTGCCTAGCCGCGGCGAACGGCGGAGAAGTCCGGTTGCGACCACCACTCGCCCGCGACCGTGAGGGCGACCGGTGAGCCCGGCGCGATCTCCGCGCCGGCTCGCGGCCGGGTGGAGAGGACCCGGCCGGGAGCCCAGGCGGCGCCGGAGACCTTCCGCACCTCCGGTTCGGCCTCGAGCCCGACCGCTTCGAGCACCGCCCTCGCGTCCGACTCGGTCCGACCCCGCACGTCGGGAACGTGGAGTCCCGCCGTCGCGGTGATGACCGTCTCGGGTGCCACCCCGACCCCGGCGGTCGCTTCGAAGTGGATCTCGAAGTCGAAGGACTCGAGATACTCCACCACGTCCTGGGCGAAGGGCATCGTCCGAATGTGGGCCTCGTGCCACATGTATCGGTCCATCGCCTCCCAGTCCGGGAGGTCGCACGTGAGCGCCCAGTCGTACGCGCCGCTGTGGCACCGGGGCTCGATGCTGCGGCCGGACACCCAATTTCGGACCTCGGGATTGAGTTCAGGGACCCGATCGACCTCGCGGATGAACTCGGCCACGGCATCGGGAGATGCGCCGGCCTTGAACTTGCAGAACACCACGTGGCGGATCATCGGCCCTCCTCGTCCCCGAGGGTAGAGACCCGCAACGCAGCGAGGTGGCCCCATCGGGCCACCTCGGTGGGCGGAGAGGGAGGGATTTGAACCCTCGAGGAGGTTATACACCCCCTACTCGCTTAGCAGGCGAGCGCCTTCGACCGCTCGGCCACCTCTCCGGATCGCTCCATCGTATCGGAC
>DATHYU010000493.1:0-2078 GCA_035458965.1 Acidimicrobiia bacterium
GCGAACGTGACGAGGACGTCGTACAGCGTGGCGAACGCCGCCAGCGTGTCGGCGCCGGCCGCCGTGTCGGCGTCGTCGTGGCGCCCCCAGAACCGGCGCCGGGATCGGCGGATGTACCAGTTGGTCAGGTCGTCGACGAAGTCGATGAGCGGCGGGATCACGTTGTAGAGGTAGTACCCCTCCATCTCGTCGTTCACCCGCTTCACCAGGCTCTGGAGGACCGAGAGGATCCAGCGGTCGATCTCGGGCCGTTCGGCCGCCGGCGGCGCGTCCGCGAGGTGCTCCACGGTCATCCCGTCGGCCGCCGCGTAGGTCGTGAAGAAGGAGTACGCGTTCCAGTAGGGGAGCATCACCGTGCGAACGACCTCGCGCACCCCTGCCTCCGAGAACCGCAGCGGCTCGGCCCGCACCACGGGCGAGTTGATGAGGTAGGCACGCAGGGCGTCGGCCCCGGTCGCCTCGATGACGTCGAAGGGGTCGGGGTAGTTCTTGAGGCTCTTCGACATCTTCCGGCCGTCCTCGGCGAGGATCATCCCGTTCACCACGCAGTTGCGGAACGGGACGACGTCGAAGATGGCCGCGGCGTGGACCACCAGGGTGTAGAACCAGCCCCTCGTCTGATCGAGCCCCTCGGCGATGTAGTCCGCCGGGAACTTGCGGCGGAACGTCTCTTCGTTCTCGAAGGGATAGTGGTTCTGGGCGTAGGGCATCGCCCCGGACTCGAACCAGACGTCGAGGACCTCGGGGACCCGCCGCATCGTCTCGTCGCACGCCGGGCAGGGGAAGGTCACCTCGTCGACGAAGTGCTTGTGGAGGTCGTCGAGGCGCCGTCCTGATCGCTCCTCGAGCTCGTCGAGGGAGCCGATGCAGACCTTCTCGTCGCACCCCTCACATTCCCACACGGGGATGCAGGACCCCCAGAAGCGGTTTCGGCTGATCGCCCAGTCGCGGGCTCCCTCCAGCCAGTTGCCGAAGCGGCGCGTGCCGACGTACTCGGGCACCCAGTGCACCGCCCGGTTCAGCTCGGCCATCCGGTCCCGGAAGCGCTCGACCGCGACGTACCACGTCGGGACGGCCTTGTAGATGAGGGGCGTGTCGGTGCGCCAGCAGAACGGGTAGGCGTGCACGATCCGGCCCTCGTCCACGAGGGCGCCGCGCTCGTCGAGCAGCCGCGTCAGCGCCGGGTCGGCCTCCTTGACGTTCACGCCGGCGACGTCGGGGACGTCGGCGGTGAACCGGCCTTCGGCGTCCACGGGGTCGACGATCACGTCGAGGCCGGCGTCCTGGAAGGCGGAGAAGTCCGCCTCGCCGTAGGCGGGGGCCATGTGGACGAGCCCCGTGCCGTCTTCGGTGGTCGTCTCGTCGGAGGCGATGACCACGAATGCCCCCTCCGAGGCCTTGTCCGCGAAGTAGTCGAACGCCGGCGTGTACCGCACGCCCAGCAGATCCGAGCCCGCGCCCGCAGCGCTCGGCTCCGGTGCTTCGTCGCCGAAGTAGGCGGTGACGCGCGCCTCCGCCAGCCAGTAGCGGCCGGGGCGGCCTCCCAGTTCGCCGTCGATGCGGACGTAGCCGATGTTCTCGCCGACCGCGACGCCGAGGTTCGAGGGCATCGTCCACGGGGTCGTCGTCCACACGAGGAGGTGGTCGCCGACCTCGACGGGCCCCGAGCCCTCGGTGACCTCGAGACGGACGGTGATCGATGGGTCCTCGACGTCTCGGTACGCCCCGAGGTTCACCTCGAAGTTGGACAGCGGGGTCGCCGCGCCGTAGGAGTAGGGCAGCACCTTGAAGTCCTTGTAGACGAGGCCGCGATCCCACAGCTGTTTGAAGACCCACCAGACCGACTCCATGAAGTCGAGGTCCATGGTCTTGTAGTCGTGCTCGAAGTCCACCCAGCGTCCGATCCGGCGGGTGATGGCCTCCCACACCTCGGTGTTCGCCATGACGCGGGCCCGGCACGCCTCGTTGAACCGGTCGACGCCATAGGCCTCGATCTCGGCGGGTCCCGTGAGGCCGAGCTCCTTTTGGACCTCCATCTCGATCGGGAGGCCGTGGGTGTCCCATCCGAACCGGCGCTC
>DATHYU010000494.1:0-2365 GCA_035458965.1 Acidimicrobiia bacterium
GGGGGCGATCCCCCAGCCTGCACCGTCGTCCGTCCCCGGCGTGTCGTTGTCGAGATGCACGTAGAGCGTGGACCACCCGTCGTCGTGGACGATGACGATCGAACAGCATCCGTCGGCGTTCTCGGTCGGTGACGTCCAGGACGAGTTGATGCGCACGACGGTGCCCGACGCGGCCGCATGGACCGGGGTGCCCTTCGGAGCGAAGAGGTCCTGGGCGTGGTGGGGGCCTTCGAGTCGCGACGCGCCGAACCAGTCCTCGAACCAGGGCTCTCCGGCCACCGGGAAGACGAGCGGGTAGTCGACCATCTCGCCGTACTCGTGCTGGGGCCCGTCGAACGGGACCTCGTGATCGGCGGTTGCCGGGCCCACCGACCCGCCGATGACGGCGGCCGCCAGGGGCACGGCGAGGCCCCGCCGTAGCCAGGTTCGCATCCGCACCGATGCGCGCTCCTTCTTCGACTCCTCGTATCCGTCATCGGCACCGAAGAGGTGCACTGGAGCAGCTTCTCGAGGAGGTAGTAGGTTCTCGCCATGACCGCGACCACCTGGATCGAGGGGACGACGCTCGGCGACACCCTCCTCCGCCCCGCCACGGAGACGCCCGACCGGGAGGCCGTGGTGTTCCCGGACGCCCGGTACACCTACGGGGAGGTGCTGGAACGGTCCATCGCGGTCGGGCGATCCCTCATCGGCCTGGGCATCCGCGCCGGGGACCACGTCGGCATCCTCATGCCGAACACCCCGGACTTCGTCTTCGCCCTGTTCGGGTGCTCGCTCGTGGGTGCCGTGGCCGTGCCGCTGAACACTCGGTACAAGCGCCGGGAGCTCGCCTACGTCGTGGAGAACGGCGATCTCGTCACCGTCCTGACGAGCGACGTGATCGCCGAGCACGTGGACTTCGCCGATCTGCTCACCGGGGCCCTGGAGGGCCTCGCCGAGGCGGCAGATCCCTGGAACCTCGACCTCGCCGTGGCGCCCCGCCTGCGCCGGGTCGTCCTGTTCGGGCCGACGACCCGGCCGGGCATGGTCACCGAGGCCGGCTTCTACGCGACGGGAGCCGACGTCGAGGGCGCCGAGGTGATCGAGCGCTCGCGCCGGGTCCGCATCCGCGACATCATGGCGATGCTCTACACGTCGGGGACGACGGCGAACCCGAAGGGCTGCCTTCTGACGCACGAGGCGATCATCCGCGACTGGATCGCCGTCGCCGACCGCAACGGGCTCGGCCCCGACGACGGGTTCTGGTCCCCGTGCCCGATGTTCCACATGTCGGGGACGGGCCCGATGATCTCGGCGTTCATCCGCAGCGCCCGGTTCCTCACGATGACCCACTTCGACGCCAACACGGCGCTCGACTTCATCGCCGAGGAGGCCGCCACGCATCTCTACACGGCGTTCCCGACCATCGCGCTCGGCATCCTGCGCCACCCGGACTACTCGCCGGAGCGGATCCCCTCGGTGCGCTGGATCATGAACATCGCCCCCAAGGACACGCTGAGGCTCATGCAGAGCCTGATCCCCCAGGCGGTGCACGTCAGCGCGTACGGCCTCACGGAGGCGACGGGCACGGTGTGCCTCGGTGACATAGGGGACACCTGGGACGAGCGCGAGACCTCGGGCCGGCCGCTCGAGGGTGTCGAGCTGCGGACCGTCGATCCCGAGACCGGCGACGACACGCCGCCCGACGTGCCCGGCGAGGTCCTCATCCGGGGGTTCAACTGCTTCGAGGGCTATTACCGGGATGCCGAGAAGACCGCCGCCACCCTCGACGAGGATCGGTGGGTCCACACCGGCGACCTCGCCAGCATCGATGAGCACGGGTTCCTCACGTACGTCGGAAGAGTCAAGGACATGCTGAAGGTCGGGGGTGAGAACGTCGCGCCCGCCGAGATCGAGGCGCACCTCACCGGCCATCCCGCCGTCGTGCTCGCCCAGGTGGTGGGCCGCCCCGACGAGAAGTACACCGAGGTCCCGGTCGCCTTCGTGCAGCTCGTACCGGGCCAGAACGCGACCGAGGAGGAGCTCATCGAGTACTGCCGCGGTGAGATCGCCTCCTTCAAGATCCCCCGGGCGGTCCACTTCGTCGACGAGTGGCCGATGTCGGCCACCAAGATCCGCAAGTACCGGTTGCGCGAGATCGCCGCCGGGGGCTGACGATCGCCGCAGGGGGCCGCCTCGCCCCGTGCGCCGTCAGCCGAGCGAACCGAAGGATCTCCGCACGAGGGTCGAGCGAACGGCCTCGCCCAGGTACCGGTCGAAGAGGATGGCGATCCCGACGTTGATCGCCCCGAGCAGCCCGACCACCACAAGGCCGATCGCGATCCCGGTGCGGGCCGGGCCCGCCTCGGCGGCGAACCACACGATC
>DATHYU010000495.1:0-7624 GCA_035458965.1 Acidimicrobiia bacterium
CAACGGGTTCGGCCGGATCGGCCGTTCCGTCTTCCGTGTCATCAGCCAGCGCGACACCGACATCGAGATCGTCGCGATCAACGATCTCGCGGACGAAGAGATGACGGCCTACCTGCTCAAGTACGACACCGTGATGGGTGCGTTCCCCGGCACGGTGACGGTGGAGGACGGCTACCTCGTCGCCGGCGGCCACCGCGCCAAGTTGCTGACCGTCAGGGACCCGGCGGAGCTGCCCTGGGGCGAGCTCGAGGTCGACGTCGTGATCGAGTCGACCGGCGTGTTCCGGGCGCGTGACCAGGTCGCCAAGCACATCGAGGCCGGAGCGAAGAAGGTGATCCTCACGGTTCCCCCGAAGGACGACCTCGACGCCACCGTGGTGCTCGGCGTCAACGACGGGGATCTCGACGCCGACGACCAGATCGTCTCGAACGCGTCGTGCACGACGAAGTGCCTGGCGCCGCTCGCCAAGGTCCTCGACGATGCCTTCGGCATCCGCCGGGGCGTCATGACCACGGTCCACGCGTACACGAACGACCAGCGTCTCGCCGACGTCCCCCACTCGGACTTCCGTCGCAGCCGAGCGGCGAGCGAGAACATCATCCCGACGACGACCGGCGCCGCGAAGGCCGTCGGCCAGGTGCTGCCCGAGCTGAACGGGAAGCTCGACGGGATGGCCATGCGGGTGCCCGTGCCCGACGGCTCGACGGTCGACCTCGTCGCCGAGCTCGAGATGGACGTGACCGTCGAGGCCGTCAACGCCGCGGTGAAGGCCGCCGCCGACGGCCCGCTCCGGGGCATCCTCGCCTATTCGGAGGATCCGCTGGTCTCGACGGACATCATCGGAAACCCGGCGTCGAGCATCTTCGACGCCGGGTTCACCAAGGTGCTCGGCGGGAACAAGGTGAAGGTCCTGGCCTGGTACGACAACGAGTGGGGATACTCGAACCGGGTGGTCGATCTCATCGATCGGCTCATGGCGTTCGAGACGACGCCCGCCTAGTCCGCATCGAGTCGACCGGAGCCCCGGGTTCGCCCGGGGCTCCCCCGCGTCTACTGGTCGACGTAGCCCTGATCCCAGCTCCTCGCCGGATCATGGTTCCTCAGGTCGATGCCGTGGTCGACCCAGGCCTTGAGAGGCAGGAGCACGTTGAGCCACCCGGCGGTGACCTCGGCCCGGTCGGCCCGTGGCACCCCGGTGTCCACGAGGGTGAGGTCGGTGCCTCCGGCGCCGTCCGACCGGAGCTCGAACGACGCCACCGAGCCGAAGTACTCCACGGTCCAGTGCTCGCCGGGGACCCGATCGAGAATCCGGCCCCGGAACTCGATGCCGCTGCTGAACCGGAAGGTCACCTGCCCGTCGGACTCGACCGCCGACTCGGCCCAGAAGCCGGCGCGCCCGTCGTCGGAGTCGATGACCGAGAAGACGCGCTCGGGCGGCGCGGCGAGGTGGAGGCGCCACAGGATGCGGTCGGGATCCGGCTGGAAGGGCATCCACCGCAACGGTACGCCGTCATCGACGATCGGGCATCCCGCCGTACCCTGGCGACCGTGCAGCCCGTCCTCCACACCGAACGGCTTCATCTCGAGCCGCTGACCCTCGCCGACATCGAGGCCTTCCACACGATCTGGGGCGACCCCGAGGTGATCTGGTGGGGGCACCGTCCGACCCTGGAGGAGACGGCGGGCCTCGCGCGAGACCTGCTCGGCCGCTCCCCCTTCGCTCCCGACGGGACGGGGTGGTGGCTCCTCGTGGACCGGACCTCGGGCGACGTGGTGGGCGACGGCGTCTTGCAGCCCGTCCCCCGGCCGACCCGGGAGATCGAGGTCGGCTGGCATCTCGCGCGCGCCCACTGGGGCCACGGCTACGCCACCGAGGCGGCCCGACGCATCCTGACGCACGGTTTCACGTCACTCGGGCTCGACGTGATCGTCGCCGACATCGCCCTCCAGAACGACCGATCGATCGCCGTCGCGCAGCGGCTCGGCATGACGCGGCGTCCCGAGCCCATCGAACGGGGTGGGATGCCACACGGCGTCTGGGAGCTGAGGCGCTGAGCCCTAGCCGTTCAGCACGTTGTCGAGGCCGCCGACGGCCTTCTTGCCGAGGGCGTTGAAGACGGGCCGCAGCAGCAGCTCCGCGAAGCGGAGCACGCCCTTCATCGTGAACTCGGCGACGTAGACGATCTCGGTGGCACCGTCGCGGTCGTGGAAGGTGATCGTGTCCAGGCCGATGAACGAGTCGTTCTCGCCCTTGATGACGAATCGCTCGTTCTCGACCGATTCGAGCACCTCGTAGATGACGGGCACGGTGCGGCCCATGAAGGTCGCCTCGAGGTCGTAGGTGGTGCCGACCCCACCGTCACCGGCGGTGCGGACGGCGGTGCGGATCCCGGGGTCCCACTCGGCGGTGGTGGAGAAGTCCGCCACGTAGGCGAAGACCTCGTTGCGCGGCTTCGGGGTGAGCACGGTCTCTTCGATGCGGATCATGGCGGCCAGTGTGGTGCCGGCGCGATCGCTACCCGAACAGCCCCGCCGGAGCGTCGACCACGAGCCGGCCATCGACGGGGTCGGACACGATCTCGTCGACGAAGGGAACGAGGACGTCGTCGCCTTCGTCGGTGCGCACGACGAGCCGGTCCTGCGCTGCGCCGAGGTCGACCGCCACGACCTCGCCGAGGCGCATCCCGTCGGGATCGACGACCTCCAGGCCCACGAGATCCTCCGTCCAGAACTCGTCCTCCCCCAGTTCACGCCGGTCGTCGAGAGCGATGGTCAGGAGGCTGCCGCGCAGCTCCTCGGCGGCGTTGCGATCCTTGATGCCCTCGAAGGCGAGGATGAGGCCGCGATCCCGATACGGCCGAGAGGCGCGGATCACGAGGTCGAGACCGCGGTCGGTGACCAACGGCGAACCGACGGCGAACCGGTCGGGGTCGTCGGTGGACGGCAGGAACGTCACCTCACCGCGCGCCCCGAAGGGACGCCCGATGCGGCCGACGGGGATGCGGCCGTCAGTCGACAAACTCGACGGAGGCGTCGAGACCCTCCTCTTCGGCGGCGACCTGGGCGACGGAGCGGATGGCGCGGGCCACGCGGCCACGACGGCCGATGAGCCGACCCATGTCTCCCTTGGCGGCCCGGACCTCGGCGAGCACCTCGTCGGGCCCTTCCTCGACGATCGTCACCTCGACGGCGTCGCCGTCCTCGGCGATCTCCGTTGCGAGGAACTCCACGACCCGTTCGACGATCTCACCCTTCATGCCTCTTCCTCCTCCGAGGTGTCTTCGGACGTGCCTTCGGACGTGCCCTCGGACGTGCCCTCGGACGTGCCCTCGGACGTGTCGTCGGACGTGCCCTCGGACGTGTCGTCCGCATCTGCGTACTCGGCCTCTTCGACCGCCTCGGCCGCCTTGGCCTCCTCCTCGGCGGCGGCGGCCAGCTGGGCCTCCTCGCCGACGACGTGCACGTTCTTCGGTGCTGCCACCTTCTTCTGCTCGGCAACCGCACCCGAGATCGTCAGGAGCTTGCGAACGGCATCGCTGGGCTGGGCGCCGTTCGACAGCCAGTACGTCGCCCGCTCGTTGTCGATCTCGACAACCGAGGGCTCCTGGCGCGGGTCGTAGAACCCGATCTGCTCGATGTAGCGGCCGTCCCGCGGCGAGCGCGAGTCGGCGACCACGACCCGGTAGGTGGGCTGCTTCTTCTTGCCCTTCCGCGTGAGGCGGATCTTCACCGCCATGCCGTCACCTCGATCATGTCTGTCAGTTCCTTCTTCGACGCCTCGTGCCGGGGATCGCGAGGCCCGGGATCGGGCTCCGGCCTCCGGCAAAGGCCTTCATCATCTTCTGGGTCTCGGCGAACTGCCGGAGCAGCCCGTTCACGTCCTGCGGCGTCGTTCCCGAGCCACGGGCGATCCGGCGCTTCCGGCTCCCGTCGATGACCTTGGGGTTGCGCCGCTCCTCGGGTGTCATCGAGCGGATGATCGCTTCGACCCGAGAGAGATCCTTCTCGGAGACGTCGGCGTTCTTCAGTGCCGACGCGGCGCCCGGGAGCATACCAAGCAATTGGTTCAGAGGCCCCATTTGGCGGAGTTGCTGGAACTGGTCCAGGAAGTCCTCCAGCGTGAACTGGGCCTTCAGCATCTTCTCGGCGGCCTCCTCGGCCTGCTCCTGGTCCCAGGTCGCCTCGGCCCGCTCGATGAGCGTCATGACGTCTCCCATGCCGAGGATCCGCGATGCCAGGCGCTCGGGGTGGAACACCTCGAGGTCGTCGATGCCCTCGCCGACGCCGATGAACTTGATCGGGCGGCCCGTGACCTCGCGCGCCGAGATCGCCGCGCCGCCGCGGGCGTCACCATCGAGCTTCGAGAAGACGAGACCGGTGATGTCGGTCTGCTCGAGGAAGCCCTGGGCGACGTTGACGGCGTCCTGACCCGTCATCGAGTCGACGACGAGGAGCACATCGTCCGGATCGGCGACCTTGCGCACGGCGACGAGCAGCGGCCGCTTCCCCGACGACTTGAGGCGCTTGGCGAGCTTGGCGGCGGTGGTGGTCTTGCCGGATCCCTGGAGGCCCACCATGAGGATCGTCTGGGGCGGCGAGGAGGCGGCCTTCAGCGATTCGGCCTTCGCTCCGAGCGTCGTGATGAGCTCCTCGTGGACGATCTTCACGACCTGCTGGCCCGGGGTGAGGCTCTTGGTCACCTCCGCGCCGATGGCTCGCTCCTTCACCCGGTTCAGGAACGACCGGGCGACGGCGACGTTGACGTCCGCCTCGAGGAGGGCGAGCCGGACCTCGCGGAGGGCGGCATCGACGTCGGCTTCCGTGAGCCGGCCCTTGCCGCGCAGGCGCTCGAAGACCCCGCCGAGGCGGTTCGTGAGGGAGTCGAACATGGATGGATCAGGGTACCGGGTGGTCGGCGGTCGGCTGCCAGACCCCCCACGGGGTTCCTCCCCTTGGGGGGAGGTGGACCGGCCGAAGGGCCGGGACGGAGGGGGACACACCCGGACACGTCATCGTGGGCGGTCTCTCGTCGGTCGGGGCGGACCGGCGAGGCGTGCCGAGCTCGAACGGTGAATACCTCATCGCCTTCCTGGCCTCCGTGTCGGTCTTCGACGGCACCTCTTGGTCGGCGTTCGACCGGGGCGAGGCGCGAGCGGCGGGAATCCCGATCCCCGATGACAGGAACGCCACCTACGTCGAGGGAGCCGACGGGAGCACGTGGCTGTTCTCGTCCTCCAGGCCCACGGCCGGCATGTCGTCGCCGCCGACTCGGCACCTCCATCGCCACGACGGGACGTCGTGGGCCGAGCTGAGGCCACCGATCGAACTGTCGTGGTCACTCATGAACCCGTCCGGAGACGAGCACCTCGTCGTGACCGCCGCCGGCGTGGGATGCGTGTCCGTGGCGACGGGCACATCACCTGCTTCGACCCCGGGGCCTGGGCGAACCTGAGGATCCGCTCAACTAGCCTCGACCGCATGAACCTCACCGTGATCGATCATCCGCTCGCCCGTCACTACCTCACCGTCCTGCGGGACCAATCGACCGAGCCCGAGGAGTTCCGCGCTGCGGCACGCCGGCTCACGTACAGCCTCCTCATGGAGGCGACGAAAGGGATCAGGCCGGTCAAGACCGAGATCACGACCCCGCTCGAGAAGACCACGGGGTACGAGATGCCCCAGATGGTGGCCATCGCCGTGCTGCGGGCCGGCCTGGGGCTCCTCGACGCCGTCATCGATCTGCTGCCCCAGGTGAAGGTGGGCTTCGCCGGCGTCCAGCGGAACGAGGAGACGGCCGAGCCCATGGAGTACTACTTCAAGCCGCCGGTCCTCGCGGACAGCCACGTGCTCATCCTCGAGCCGATGCTGGCCACCGGCGGCTCGCTCTCGTGGGCCGTGCAGAAGGCGAAGGACTCCGGCGGCACCGACATCACCTGCCTCTGCGTCGTCGCCGCACCCGAGGGCGTCAAGCGGATGTACGAGGATCACCCCGACGTGCGCATCGTCGCCGGCGCCCTGGATCGCGACCTGAGCACCCAGTTCTACATCCAGCCCGGTCTCGGGGACATGGGCGACCGCCTCTTCGGCACCCCGTGAGCGACGGCTTCGCCGAACGGGTGCACACCGTGATCGCCGCGCTCGAACCGGGTGAGGTCGTGACGTACGGTGAGGTCGCCGATCAGGCGGGCCGGCCCGGCGCTGCCCGCGCGGTCGGGAACCTCCTGCGAGGCTCGACGGGCCTCCCGTGGTGGCGGGTCGTCGCCGCCGACGGACGGCTCGTTCCCGGCCTCGAGGGAGAACATGCCCGCCGTCTGCGGGCCGAAGGCATCAGACTGACACCATCCGGACGAGTGGCGGGGATCAGATGACGTACAGCATGAAGGAACTCATCGTGCGCAAGCGCGACGGCGGCCGCCTCGACGCGGATGAGATCCGGTGGATCATCGGGGAGTACACCGCGGATCGGCTCCCGGCGTACCAGATGTCGTCACTGCTCATGGCGATCGTCTTCCGGGGCCTCGACACCGACGAGCTCGACGTGTGGACCGACACGATGCTCGACTCCGGAGATCGGCTCGACTTCTCGCACGTCCCGATGCCGAAGGTCGACAAGCACTCGACCGGCGGGGTCGGCGACAAGGTCTCCCTCCCCCTTGCGCCGATGGTGGCGGCGTGTGGTGTCGCCATCCCGATGATGAGCGGCCGGGGTCTCGGTCACACCGGAGGGACCCTCGACAAACTCGAATCCATCCCCGGGTTCCGCACCGAGCTCCGACGGGACGAGTTCGAAGCCGTGATGGAGAGCAACGGTCTCGTGCTCGCCGGTGCATCCGAGACGATCGTGCCTGCCGACCGCCGGATCTATGGACTCCGCGATGCCACCGGAACCGTGCCGTCGATCCCCCTGATCGCGTCGTCGATCATGTCCAAGAAGCTCGCCGAAGGGCTCGACGCACTGGTCCTCGACGTCAAGGTCGGCAGCGGAGCGTTCCGCAGGGACCTCGAGACGGCTCGCGAGCTGGCCCGCACGATGGTGGACCTCGGCAAGGTGCGCAGCACGAGCGTCAAGGCGCTGATCACCGACATGGACCAGCCGCTCGGCCACGAGGTCGGCAACGCGTGCGAGATGGTCGAGACCGTCGAGGTGCTCCGCGGCGGTGGGCCCGCCGATCTCGTCGAGGTCACCTACCGCCTCGGGGAGGAGATGCTGCTGCTCGGCGGCGTCACGGACGACCGGGCCGACGCCCGGCGCCGACTCGAGACCGCCGTCTCCTCGGGCGCCGCCCTCGAGAAGCTCGCCCAGGTCGCCGAGGCCCAGGGCGGCGACCCGCGGGTCATCTACGAGCCCGAACGGTTCGCCCTTGCGCCCAACCAGCACGTGATCACCGCCGATCGAGGCGGTGTCATCACGAGGTGCGACGCCCTCCAGGTCGGCATCGCCGCCCTCATGCTCGGGGCCGGTCGCCGATTCGCCGAGGACGTCATCGACCTCGGCGTCGGCATCAGGATCGAAGCGAAGGTCGGCGATGAGGTTGCCGCCGGGGATCCGCTCGCCGTCGTGCGCTACGCCGACGACGATCGACTGGCCGCCTGCCTCGATCGACTCGCCGACGCCTACACGATC